>SXMI01000178.1 GCA_005777415.1 Actinomycetota bacterium
GGTGACGTTCTGGGCCGGCGGGACCGTGCCTCAAACGCAGCGTCACCCTCGTCGCGATAGCGGGCCAACCACCTCGACACCGTTGACTCAGACAGGTTGAACAGGCGGGCGGCCTCAGCCTGAGAGAGCTGCTCCACGGTCACCGCCAAGATCACCGCTCGACGCTTCGACATCCACCCACGCTGACCCCAGCGCCTTGCAGATGTCTCGACTCACCCCTTGCACATGTCCTGAACCATCACACTGCCGGGGGCGCCAGCAGGGTGTGGCTGCGGTCCGGTGTTCCGGCCTGCGACCGGACCGTTCCAGGGCTGGGATGCTGCCCGAGGTCGAGCGCTTCGTGGACGTCGACGGCAGGACTCCCGTGGGGAGGAGCCGAACGGCGTCCCGGTGCTGATGCACGATACGACGATCAACCGGACGGCCCGCTGCCGGGCCTGACGCGCTCGATCGCCCGTCGGCCCGTCCGGGCCCGGGGCTAGCCTCCGCCCATGGACGAGCTCGAGGACTTCTACAGCGCCAACGCCCGACTGGGTGGTGTGAGCACGCTCGACGTGGAGTCGATGTGGGCGGTGTTCCGTCTGGAGCGCACCGGCCACGAGTTCTACGTGGGTCTGGCCGAGCGGATCGACCACCCGGAGGCGGCCGAGCTGCTCCGTCGGAACGGGACCGAGGAGCTGGCCCACGCCCGCCGGATCCTGAAGGCGATCGGGCTGACCCTTGGTGAGGAGGTCGAGCCGACCGAGGAGCAGTTGGCCTGTCACCCGGTTCCGCTGCCCGACGAGATCGATGCCGACCTGTTGGCGCTCGTCGTGGCGGGTGAGCAACAGGCCGATGCCGGCTACCAGGCCTGGGCCGACCAGGTGGATGACCCCGAGGTCGCCAAGCTGCTCCGGCTCAACGGGCGGGAGGAGACGATCCATGCCGAGCGGGTGGCCCGAGCGGTGGAGCTGATGCAGGCGTCGGCCACCGACTGAGGGGGTCGCTCGGTTCTGTTCTCAGGGGAGCACCGTCAGGTGTGAGCCACGTCCGTCGGGTCGTCGTTCCACCTGGATGCCGACGTGGAGTCGTTCCTTCATGGTCTCGACGTGGGTGATGACGCCGATGGTGCGACCGGTGGCGTGCAGCGACTGGAGCGTCTCGATGGCGTCGTCGAGGGCGTCGGGGTCGAGCGCACCGAAACCCTCGTCGACGAACAGGGCCTCGAAGCGGTGTCCGCTGCCCGTCCCACCCTGACTGACCACGTCGGCCAGGCCGAGGGCGAGGGCGAGTGAGGCCTGGAACTGTTCGCCGCCGGAGAGGGACGGGGTGCTGCGGGACTGTGCGGTCTCGGCGTCGAACACCTCGAGGCCGAGGCCCTGCGACGCCCGCCCGTCACTGGCGTCCGCCCTGACGCCGAGGGTGTACCGGCCGTTGGTCATGGTGCGGAGGTGCTCGTTCGCCGCCCGGGTCACCCGCTCCAGTTCCCGGGCCAGGATCCAGCGCTTGAGGGGGATCTTCGGGGCCCCGCCGTCCTTGCAGACGCTGTGGGCGCGGGACAGGAGCTCCAGCGTCTCGCGGGCGCCGGCGGACCCGGCCGCGAGATCGGCGTGGCGATCGAGCGCTTGGTCGGCTCGGTCCAGAGCGGACCGGACCTGGTGCAGCCGGTTGCGGAGCCCCTCTGCCGTTGCAGCGAGCCGCTGGTTGGTCGACTCGGCGGCCTCCACGTCGGGCCGCTCCTCCGGGATGCCCTGCTCCTCGAGTGTCTCGAGTCCGCCGGTGCACCTCGTGATCCCGGTGGTGACGGTCTGGAGTGCCTGGAGCAGCTGGCCTTCGAGCTCGAGGTCGATGACGACGGCCTGCGCGTCGGCGGCGGAGGCGAACCCGCTGCGCTCGAGCGCCGCGGCCGCCCGCGCCGCAGCCTCCTGGTGGGCGCCGGTGGCGACCCGTACCTCGTTGGCGGCGTTCTCGAGCGGAGGCAGGAGTCCGTCGAGTTGGGCGAGATGCTCGGTGAGCGACTCGACCTCGGCTCGATCGATGCCCGCCGCGTGGGTGCGAGCGTTCTCGACGGCCCCGGTGTGGGTCTCCCGCTGGCGCTCGGCCTCGGTCGATCGGCCGGTGGCGTCCGTGGCCGCCAACGTCGCTTCGGTCCGCTTCGCCTCCACCGCCTGACGTTCCTCGGTGAGCTTCGCCTCCTCGGACCTGGCTCGTTCCGCCGCCTCCACTGCCGCCTTGGCGCTGGCGAGCGCAACCTCGAGTTCGTCCACCGTCCGGGTTGCGGCCTCGCCGAGCTCGGCGGCGATCCGCCTCCCCTCCGCCTCGGCATCCTGGCGGGCTCGGGCTGCTGCGTCCCTGGCCGATGCGGCCTCGTCCAGATCGGCCTGGTCGACCGACTCGTCACCGGACGCGGTGGCGGGATCCGGATGGTCGCGGCTCCCGCAGACGGGGCACGGCTCGTCGGCGGTGAGTTCAGACGCCAGTCGGGGGGCCGACGTCGCCACGAAGCGACTGAACAACGTGGCGTACGCAGCATCCAGCCGGATCGCCTCGTTGGTGGCCGCTGCCTGGTTGACGAGGGCCTCATCGAGGGCGCGTCGGGCGGCGATCGCCTGGTGGGAGTCCGAGACCTGCTGCTCCAGCGCCACCAGTTGCCCGGCACGTTCGGCGAGCGGGGGCAGGAGTTCATCGATCTCGGACCGTCGGTCCAGGGCAGCGGCGGCCTGCTGCTGGTATCGGGCCACCTCCTCGGCGAGGAGTTCCCGCTGCCGGTCGGACTGCTCGAGCTCGGCGATCGCCTGGTCCAATGCCGCAAGCGCTGCGACCTGGGCCCGTTGCTGGGTGCGGAGCCCGTCGAGGA
>SXMI01000179.1 GCA_005777415.1 Actinomycetota bacterium
GTCCACCCCGATGCGGGCGGCGTAGACCGGGTCCATGGCGTGCTCGGCGTCGACGTAGGCGCAGGTGCCCCCGTTGCGCTGCGCCTCGGCCACGACGTGCATGGCGAGGGTGGACTTGCCCGAGGACTCCGGGCCGAAGATCTCGACGACCCGGCCGCGGGGCAGACCACCCACACCGAGCGCGATGTCCAGGGCGAGCGCCCCGGTGGGGACGGACTCCACCGCCATGGAGCCCTTCTCGCTCATCTTCATGACCGAACCCTTGCCGAACTGCTTCTCGATCTGGCTGAGCGCCATCTCGAGTGCCTTCTCTCGTTCCACGGTGCTGTCCCTTCTGTGGTGGACCGTCCCCCTGGGGTGGGATCCGGTCTGGGTGTCGGGGAGCCGGAGCTCCGATGCAGTGGACCGACCGTACCGACGGCCTGTGACAGCGACGGGGGCGGGCGACAGCATCGTAGTTACGAACAGGTGTTCGTACAAGCATTTCCGACGGGTTCACCGACGGGGGCCGGGGTGGAACGCAGGGAGCCGCTCAGATGTAGCCGGGGCCGCCGGGGGGTGGCCCGGTCCGCTCCGAGAGCTGGGCGCGCATGCCCTGCAACTGCTGCTGCGCCTGGACCTGCTGAGCCACGAGCATCGCCTGGATGCCGTGGAACAGACCCTCGAGCCAGCCGACCAACTGCGCCTCGGCGAGTCGGAGCTCGGCGTCCGAGGGAGTGGCGTCCGGCCCGAACACGAATGCGAGTCGCTCCAGTTCCTCGGCCAGCTCCGGCGACAGCGCCGACTGGAGCTGGTCGACGGAGGACTCGTAGATCCGTCGCAGCTGGTCGCGGGCGGGCTCGTCCATCTCGGTCTGCCGGAGCTCCTCGAGGAGCTGCTTGGCCATGGCGCCGATGCGGATCACGGTCGCCGGGGAGGACACGTCCGGGACCGACGCCTCACCGTCTCCGGGCACCGCCTCCTGACCCTCGACACCGGTGAGCGCATCCGGGGACAGGACCGGGAACTCACCCGGTGACAGGACGCCGTCGGGGCTCACGACCCCCTCGGCTGCTGTGGTGCTGGGGGTCGGTTGGTCGTCGGACACGCCGGGGATCCTACGCGGTCGCTCAGCGAACGCCGACCGCGCACAGCAGCGGCACGTGGACCTCGTCCGAGGTGAGCGAGCCGTGGCGGCCCTGCAGCTGGAACGGTCCCGTGTCGGCCGGGTCCTCGAAGGCCACCGGTTCCCGGGCCACGAGCGCCACGTCACCGAGCCGGGACGCCGGACCGGGGAGAACCTTGGGGCCGAACCACCCCTCGTCGAGGACCCGGTCCCGGCCGACGACCCAGGCGACGTCGCCGTGGGCGGCCGAGGCCACCTCGAGCAGCTCGGCGGCGGCACCGGGAACGGCGTGCAGCCAGCGGAAGCGGGCCTCGCCGGACTGGGCCGCCACCAGCCCCAGGACCGCCGGGTCCGGCGGGGCGATCCGGGGTCCGACGTCGACCTGACCGTGGTCCGAGGTGATGACGAGCGCAGCTCCGGGTGGGAGCGACTCGACCAGGAACTCGACCATCCGGTCGACGAAGACCAGCTCGGCGTCGTAGCGGTCGCCGAGCCCGTACTCGTGCGCCACCTTGTCGATCCCGTCGTAGTAGGCGTACACGAACGGCTCCCCGGCCTGCAGCTGTCCCAGGATCTCGGCGACGAGCGTCGAGGGCATCCGGTACGGGACGTGGCGACATCCGGCGAGGTGGGCGCGGGTGAAGCCCGAGTCCCGGAACTCGGCGCGGACGACGACGGGTGGCCGATGGCCCTCGAAGGGCTGCTCGTGCTGGATCGACTCGGGCGGGAGCGACTCACGGGCGTCGCCCTTGGACGTCGACCACCGCAGGACGTTCAGCACGTCGCCCTCGACCTGCATCCGGTAGCCGATGATCCCGTGCTCCCCCGGCGGGAGGCCGGTGCAGATGCTGGTCAGCGCGGTCGCCGTGGTCGTGGGGGCGACGGTCGTGATGCGAACGGCGTCCATGGCGGTCAGTCCCCGGAGGAGGCCGACACGCTCCTGCATCTGGTTCCATCCCAGACCGTCGAGCACGAGGACCACGATCTGATCGGCGTCGCGGACCGCGGCGGGCATCCACTCGGGGGCCCGTGCCGGGTCCTCGACCAGCGGCCGGACGACGTTGCAGGTGCAGGCCCCGTCGTAGTCGGGGAGCACCGGTTCGTTGTCGTCCACGCGTCGACCTCCTGGCCCGATGTCCACGCTACCGACCGCGGCGCCCTGCGGGAAGGCCGGTCGCCGGACCGCAGGCCTACAGTGACGGTGTGAAGGTCTCGACCCGCGGCGACTACGCCAGCCGAGCGCTGCTGTCGCTCGCGTTGCACGGCGCCGCCGGGCCGACCTCGGTCCGCGACATCGCCGAGCGCACCGGTCTCCCCCAGCCCTACCTGGAGCAGATCCTGCTCGCCTTGAAGGGGGCCGGGCTCGTCCGGTCCAAGCGTGGCGTCGGCGGCGGGTACGTGCTCGCCCGGGAGCCCGAGGAGATCACGCTCGCCCAGATCGTGGCCGCCGTCGACGGACCGATCCGGGCCGGCGACTTCGGCGAGCCGCACACGGCTGGGGCCTGCGATCACGAGGGCCAGTGCGTGTTGCTGGCGATCTGGGGTGATCTCAGCCACCGCATGCAGGCGCTGCTCGACGCCTACACGCTGGCGGACCTGTCCGGGATGACTCGCGGCGAGCGCGACTGGCCCGGCTGAAGCAACCCGCCGTCAGTCCGACCGGCGCCCAGTTCGACCGGTGCTCAGTCCGACCGGTCCCCGGCGGCCGGCGACAACGAGGCCAGCACCATGCGCAGGTCGTCGGGCAGGGGCGAGTCGAACGCCATCCGCTCGCCCGTCACCGGGTGGACGAACTCCAGGTGCCGGGCGTGCAGGAACGGGCGGTCCAGACCGGGCGAGGCCCGCCGGGGCCCGTAGAGGTCGTCGCCCACCACCGGGTGCCCGACCGAGTCGAGGTGCACCCGGA
>SXMI01000180.1 GCA_005777415.1 Actinomycetota bacterium
CTGGCGAACCTCGTCAACGAGGCGGCGCTCACCGCCGTGCGGCGAGGCAGCAAGGTCGTCGAGATGCCCGACTTCGAGGACGCCCGGGACCGTGTCCTCATGGGCCAGCGCCGGGAGTCCATGGTGCTCTCCGACCGGGAGAAGCAGGTCACGGCGTACCACGAGGCCGGCCACGCCCTGTGCGCCGCTCTGCTGCCCCACGCCGACCCGGTCCACAAGGTCACGATCCTCCCGCGGGGCATGGCGCTCGGCGTCACCCAGCAGTTGCCCGAGGAGGAGAAGCACGCCTACAGCCAGGAGTACCTCGAGGAGAGCATCGTCGTCGCCATGGGGGGCCGGGTCGCCGAGGAGCTGGTGTTCGACCACCGGAGCACGGGAGCGGCCAACGACCTGCAGGTCTCGACCGAGCGGGCCCGCCGGATGGTGACCGAGTTCGGCATGAGCGACCAGATCGGTCCCCGCGCCTGGGGCACCTCGGGTCCGGTGTTCCTGGGCGAGGACTTCGGCCACCAGCGGGAGTACTCGGAGGACACCGCCCGGTCGATCGACGGCGAGGTGGAGCGGCTCCTGCGCGACGGCGAGGACCGGTGCCGGGAACTCATGGCCGCCAACCGGGTCGCACTCGATCTGATCGCCCGGGCACTGCTCGAGCAGGAGACCATCTCCGGGTCCGAGGTCAGCCGTCTGATCCGGGTGGCGAACGGGACCGAACCCGACGTCCCGGCGCCGTCCCCCACCCCGCCGCCGCCGCCGGTGGTCACGAACCCCGCCGGTGCACCGGTGGCCCCCGTGCCGCCGCCGATCACCCCCGGGCTCGCTCCCGGGGGTGGACCGAACGTCCTGCCGAGCAACCCGTTCGGCGATCGACCCGACCTGGGCGACCGGGCCTGACCCAACGGCGGGGTCAGTGCCCGTCGCTGACCCGGCGGGTCAGTGCCCGTCGCTGCACCCCGGCGGGGTCGAGCCCGGCTCACGGGCCTCCGCCACGGCGGCCCAGAGGTGCGTGACCGAGACGGGGCCGGCGAAGGACGTGCGGACCAAGCCCTCGGCGTCGACGATGAGGGTGAGGGGTACGGCGTCGATCCCGTAGCGCCGGTGGAGGTCCGGGTGCTCCCCCACCTCCACCTCGCAGACTGCGACCTGCTCGCTCTCGAGCGGGGCGACCCGGTCGATCACGCCGGCGCAGGTCGCACAGGACCGCGAGGAGAAGACGACCACGAGCCACGGCGCCGACGGTCGGTCGAAATCGGACCGGTCGACCTCGCCCGGGACGGCCGGTGCGCCCTGGGGCGGTTCCGGAACGGCGGTCCCCCGCCGCTGCAGCACCGCCGCGACGGCCACCACGACGACGGCGACGGCCAGGGCGACGAGGAGGCGGTCCACGACAGGAGTGTGCCCCGCCCGGGGGCCGGGCGTGAAGCCGCTCAGCCCGGGGGGAGTGGAACGGGCGACTCACCGAGCGTTCGGTACGGAACCGCGAGCCCGATGGCGAACTCGTCCTGACCCGGATAGGTCACGAACCGTTCGACGACGATCGGCGAGCCCGCCGAGATCCGCAGCCCGACGGCCGTCCCGGGGACAGCCGGCCGGGGCACGTCGAGGGCCACCGCGTCACCCGGAGCGACCTCGACGACCGTGGTCGACTCCGACCGGGCGGTCGCATCGAGACCGGGTTCCACGGGAACGACGTTGACGGTCACCGCAGCTGCGCCGGGATTGTGGACGAACACGACCGGGGCCGGGTCGGCGTCGGCGTCGAGCGCCGGGACCAACCACTCGGTCGCCGCCACCGGCGAACCGGTCGTGATCCCGACACCGGAACCGAGCGCCGGGCGCTCCGGTGGCGGGACCTCGCCCGGGACGGCCGGGGCCGGTGGCCCGGGTGGACCGGTGATGGACGACAGCAGGGCGGCGACCACCGGCGCCCCGTCCGTGACGACGCTGACGGCGTGGAAGCCGACGGCCGGAACCCGGCTCTCGGCCGAGAGGTCCACGACCGCGTACCGCAGCGACGGGATGTCGAGGACGAACGGTTCGGGTGCCGTCTCGGCGGCGCCGAAGGGGACGACGCGCACCTCGGCGCTCACCCGATCGCCGGTCGGGTTCACCACGACGATCGACTCCCCGACCCCGCTGCCGGTGAAGCCCCCGGCGAACGCCCAGCGTGAGGCCTCGCCCGGCACGCCGAGCTGCATGCGCACGCCTCGGAGACCGACTGTGCCGTCGAAGCGCTGGGTGGTCTCGGCGACGACCCGACCCGAACGGGAGCGGACGACGACGGCGAAGAGGTCACGGCGTTGGACGACCGCACCCAGGTCCACCACCTTGACGCTGCGGGCGGGGACGACGATGCCGCTGAGCTCTGCGGGCGTCCGGGCGGATGCGTCGAGCACCACCTCGACGTCGACGCCGGCATCGGCGGGGAACGGGTTGAACAGCGTCAGCAGCGCCGTGGATCCCCGGGACGAGTTCAGCGCCGGGAACCACCAGCGGTCGGAGGTCGACGTGGCGCAGGGCACCTGGTCGGAGTCGGTGTCGGTGTTCAGCCGGTGCTCGACGACCAGCCCGGGAGCTGCGGACTCCACGACGACCGAGAGCTCGGGGGCGCCGAAGGTCGGCTGCACGTCGATGGTCGTCGACCCGCTCGCCGGGACGTCCACCGTCGCGGGCGGGAGCGGCCCGGCCGCCGCATAGGCGGTCGCCCGGGCCGTGGCGGGGTCAGGGCCGGGGTTCGTCAGGATCACGCGGTGCCGCGGGGGCTCGGGGGACCCGATCGACGAGGCCGCGCAGTACCAGGTGCCCGAGACCGCGCCACCGTCGAAGGCGGCCGGCACGACGGCCCGGTCGAGCGACTCGCCGGACGGCTCGACCGGATCGGGCACCCACAGGACGAGTGCGACGACGGCGGCCACGACCGCGGCCACGAGGAGCAGTCGGACGGCCCTCACGGTGCCACCCCGTTGCCCGCCGGACCGTCACCGTCGAGCCCGATGCCGTCACCCACGGACTCGCCGCCGGCAGCCACGGACTCGTCCCACGGTGACCCGACGTCGTCCTCGACCGGCCGCTCCACCCGCCTCCGGCGGGTCGGGACGGGGTCGTCGAGGTCCACCGGCCGCTCCACGTTGCGCGCGCGTCGGGTCGGTTCGCTCGGTCGGCGCCGAATCACCAGGGCCAGCAGGACCAGCAGGACCAGCGCCTGGGCCGCCTGCAGTCCGCGGGAGGCCGTCGGCGTCGACCAGGCCAGCGTCGACGGACCCGTCCCGGCCACCTCGAAGCGCTGCCCCCAACCGAACAGGTCCGATCGCGTCGCCGTGGAGGGGGTGTCGCCACCGACGGTGAGCGACCAGCCCGGGTCGCCGGTCACCGCCTGGGCGACGGACGTCCCCTCGACGAGATCGCCCTCGAACGAGGTACCCGGCCCCAGGCCGAGCACGGCCGGCGGAGCCGGTACCGGGGGCGCCGCCAGTTGCTCGGCCAGACCGGCCTCGCCCCCTCCCGCGAGCTCGGTGGAGGTCACATCGCTACGCAGCGGCCAGGCGGCCTCGACCCGGAACAGCGACGCCCCGGGTGCGAGCGGGATCTGGGTCAGGTCGAGCTGCTCGCGCAGGGCCGACTCGGTCCCGGCGGGTGGTGGCACCTCGAGCGGGGCGAACGGCTCCGGGGCCGGACGGTCGACCAGCAGCACGTAGCGGATGCCCATCGGGGCCAGCGCCTGACCCAACCGGGCCGTCCCGCCGACGAGCGCAGCCGAGAGGGCCCGGTCGACCTGCTGCACCCCGGGCCCGCCGTCGAGGCGGTACCGCTGGGTGACGGTCGGCTCGAACCCCTCGCTCAGGCCGAACGCCAGTCCGCCGCCGGCGGTCAACTCCCATCCGGCGAGCGGCAGGACGTCGGCGTCGCCGATCCACAGCGTCCGGAAGTCGTCGCCCTCCGCCACCAGGTCGAGCGCCCGCTGGTAGTCGCCCTGCGGCAGGTACCAGCGCCCGTCGGAGGCGGCGACGAGCGCCGGGACGAGCGCGATCACCAACGCCAGCGCACCGATGCCCGAGAGCACCTGACGGAACCCGAAGTCGCTGCCGACCACGTCGACGTCGAAGGCGAACGCCACCATGGACACGGCGACGGTCAGACCCAGGGCGGCGGGCACGAGGGTGAGCTCGACGCCGGCACCGGCGAAGTCGCCGCGTTGGACGAGGGCGAGCGTGCCGGCCCACGAGGTGAGCGCCACGAGCCATCCGGCGAACGCCCACGAGGTCCGCCACGCCCGACCGGTCACCAGCGGGACGAGCGCCGCGACGAGCATCCCCCACCCGAGGTAGCCGAAGGTGACCGGGCCGATCGAGCCGGTCACGACCTCCGTCGCCGACGGGGCGGGCGCACGACCGAACCAGATGCCCGTGACCGATGTCAGGTCCCCGGTGCGGAACGACTCGACGAGCCACGGCGAGAGCACGGCGGCCGCCAGCACGGATCCCGCCAGGGTGGCCACGACCATGCGGACCGCACCTCGACGCTCCCCCGCCAGGAACGGGGCGACGGCGAAGAGCACCGCCGAGACCGCGACCAGCGCCGCGCCCGCCGGACTCACCGCGCCCACGACCACCAGGAGCAGCGCGTTGCCGGCGACGTGACGGAACCAGCCGCCCGGTCGGCGCTCACCGACGGCGAACGGTGCGACGCCCGCCCGGGTGGCGACCCGCCGGAGGAACCAGGGGGCGATCGCCCAGGCCCACAACGCCTGGAGTCGGCCGCTGCCGAGCGCGTTCAGCATCACCGGAGCGAGCACGTAGGACGCGAACGCGACCGCCCGGGCCCGGGACGAGCCCGCACGGGCGAAGAGCTTCCAGGCGCCCAGCCCACCGATGAGCAGCGGTGCCAGCACCAGCAGACGGCGCGCCAGCTCGACGCTGCCGAGCAGCACCGCGGAGACGATCCCGAGACCGGGCACCACGGGCGGCGGCACGGCCGACTCGCCCAGGCCGGCGCCACGCCAGGCCGTCCACCACTCGCCGAGCAGCGCCCGGGTGCCCTGGGACGCGTCGACGAACTCCCGCAGCACGGGCAGGTCGCCACCGAACAACTTGCGGGTGCCGACCACGACGACCACGAGGGCGGCGATCACCAGGGCCGTCGCCGCCCGGCTGTCGGTCGTGGTCAGGTCGCGGAGGTAGCCGCGACTGCCCTCGGTGGCCACGGCCAGGCGGCTCTGGCCCTCGTCGGTCCGCACCAGCGAGGCCAGCCGGTAGCTCCCCCGGTGGACGAGCGGCTGCAGGTCCCGATCGTGGGTCCGCCGGTAGCGGCGGATCGAGCGTCGCACCGAGAACGCACGGGGCAACCCCGCGATGCCGGCGGCGAGGGCGGCGAGGTCGTCGCCGGCCCGGCGGAACCGACCCAGGACGACCGAGGCGATGACGTCGGCCAGCGCCAGCAGGAACGAGGCGGGCAGCCGGTACCAGGCCCGCCGGAACTCGACGTTGGCCAGCACCATCCGGGTCTCGTGGCGGATCGCCAGGCGGTCCCGGTCGATCGGGCGGCGGTCCTCGTAGCGACGCCGGTGCCGGACCACGGCGCGCGGGCAGAACTGCACCGAGGCGCCGGCGATCAGCGTCCTCCAGCAGAGGTCCACGTCCTCGCCGCAGGTGGGGATGTCCTCACGGAACCCGCCCATGGTCCGGAAGAGGTCCGTGCGGACCAGCATGCAGGCGGTCGACACGGCGAAGACGTTGCGGGCCTGGTCGTGCTGGGACTGGTCCAGCTCGCCGGCGTCGACCAGCTCGGCGGACGCCCCGTAGTCGTCGACGCCGAGGCCGACCGAGGACAGGATCGACGGATCCCGCCAGTCGACGAGCTTGGCCCCCACGATCCCGGCGTTCGCCCGGAACGCCTCGGCCACCATGGCCGTCACCGCGTCACGACCCAGGACGACGTCGTCGTGACACACCAGCAGGAAGGGAGCGTCGCCGACCCGGTCCAGACCCGCGTTCGCCGCGGCGGCGAACCCCCGGTCGGACTCGCGACGGACGACCGTGGCGTCCGGGAGCACCCGGGTCACCCGCCCGGCGAGCGGCTCCGCACTGGCGTTGTCGACGACCACGACGGAGAGCTCGGCGTACTCCTGACGACCGAGCGACCGGAGCGTGTCGTCGAACCAACCACCCGGGTCGCGGGCGACCACCACCGCCACGACGGGAGGGGCGCCCGTGCCGACGACCGCGGCGTCCGTGCCGAGCCCCCACTTGGCGTCCTCCTCCTCGTCGTCGCCGTCGTCCTCCCAGACGAAGCCCCGGTCCAGCGGACCGTCGAGCAGGTCGGACGCGCCCGGATCCGAGGACGGCAACGCCGGGTCCCCCGCCGGCGGACCGGCGGATGCATCGGGTTCGACGAGAGGATCGTCAGAGATGGCGGTGTCCTCCAGGGGGCGCGTGCGGTCGGGGCCGCACGCTCGGAAACCGCCGATCGTAACGCAGGGCCCGCAGCGCTCAGCGGAGCCTCGGGGTCCCGGCGCCGTGCCGTGGCGGCCTACAGTCCTCGCCATGACGGAGGCCACCTCGACGCACCGCCCGACCCCACCCCGTCCGCAGCGCCGGTCGATGGCGACGTCGGCGCAGGGATCGCAGTCGTGAGGTCGCTCGTCACCGGTGCCGGCGGGTTCGTCGGCCACCACCTCGTCGCCCACCTGCAGGAGCAGGGTGACGAGGTCCTCGTGACCGACTTCACCGTCGACCAGCTCGACATCACCGATGCCGACGCCCTGCTCGCCCGGCTCCGACACGACCGCCCCGAGGCCATCTACCACCTGGCCGGGGCCAGCGACGTGGGCGGATCGTGGAACGCTCCGCACGAGACGTTCCGGGCCAACGCCGAGGGCACCCTCAACGTCCTGTGGGCGGCCCGGGAGGCCGGGGTCGAGCGGGTGCTGACCATCGGCTCGGCCGACGTCTACGGCAAGGTCACCCCCGACGACCTCCCCCTCACCGAGGACAGCCCGTTGCGGCCCGTCAGCCCGTACGCCGCCTCGAAGGTCGCCGCCGACGCGGTCGCCGAGCAGGCCTTCCGCGGCCACGGCCAGCACGTGGTCCGGACCCGCCCGTTCAACCACCTCGGCCCGGGGCAGAGCGACAAGTTCGTGGCGCCCGCACTGGCGGCGCGCATCGCCGCCAACGAGCGGAGCGGCGAGGCCGAGGTCCGGGTCGGCAACCTGAGTCCCCGGCGCGACTTCACCGACGTGCGCGACGTCGTGCGCGCCTACCGGCTGCTCGTCGAACACGGCCGCGCCGGCGAGGTCTACAACGTGTGCTCCGGACGGGCGATCGCGATCGAGGAGCTCGCCCGCACGATGCTGTCCCTGGCGACCGTCCCGATGGAGCTGGTGGCGGACCCGGACCTGCAGCGCGGGGTGGACATCCCGGTCCTGCTCGGCGACCCCGGCCGGCTGAGGGCCGACACCGGTTGGGAGCCCCGGATCCCGCTCGACGACACGCTCGCCGACCTGCTCGGGGACATGCGGGCCCGGCTCTCCGGCAACGACTAGAAAGGCACCCATGACGAAGACGGCCTTGATCACCGGCATCACCGGACAGGACGGTTCCTACCTCGCCGAACTGCTCCTGGGCGAGGGCTACACCGTGGTCGGCATGGTCCGGCGATCGTCCACGGTGACCTTCGAGCGCATCGCCCACCTCCAGGACCGCATCGCCACCGTGCAGGGCGACCTGCTCGACCAGGCCAGCCTCATCGACCTGCTCCGGACCCACCGGCCCGACGAGGTGTACAACCTCGCCGCCCAGAGCTTCGTCCAGACGAGTTTCGGCCAGCCGGTGCTGACCGGCGACGTGACCGCCCTCGGGGTCACCCGGCTCCTCGACGCCATCCGGATCGTCGACCCCGAGACCCGCTTCTACCAGGCGTCCTCCTCGGAGATGTTCGGCAAGGTCGTCGAGGTGCCCCAGCGGGAGTCGACGCCGTTCTACCCCCGCTCCCCC
>SXMI01000181.1 GCA_005777415.1 Actinomycetota bacterium
CGGATGGTGCGAGTGGATCCGGTGGAACATGCCCGGGCCGCTGGGGGACAACCCGTTCCCGAAGGTGCCCACCAGTGGCGGTCGACCCGTCCCGCTGCTGATCGCCCAGGGAACCGCCGACACGGTGATCCACTGCGTCGCGCCGGCGGGGCTGCCCGCCGGTGACCGGCCCGCCGTGGCGGACTGCACCTCGCACGCCCTCTACCAGTCGATGACCGACGAGTACTGCCCGCCGGACGGCGACCGGGCCGCGCTGCAGCTGCGCCTGTTCCGGAAGGGGCCGAACAGCCCGGCCGACCACCTGTCGCTCCCCGGCCAGATGGCCGCCCGGAAGCTGGGTCGGAGCTCCTCGGACCTGAGCTACGAGGGGTCACCCACCCAGCAGTTCGTCGAGGCCGCCTTCGCCGGCACCGTGCCGTCGGGCTGCGATGCCCGGATCCTCAACCCCTGAGGGACCGCCCGCTACTCCTCGATCGTGATCGCGAACTCCGGGCAGTTGTCGGCCGCCAAGCGGGCCGCGGCCTCGAGGTCGGGTGGGACGTCACCGTCCAGCAACGGCACCGCGTAGCCCTCGTCGTCCACGTCGAACAGGGCCGGGGCCAGCAGGTAGCACCGGTTGTGGCCGACACAGGCCGACCGGTCGAAGACGATCCTCACGCCGCGCCCTCCCCCGTGAGGCGGACCGGGAGGGATCTCGGGCCGCGCACCTGGCCGGTCGACCACCGGACGGCGGCCGGGTCGGCCAGCTCGAAGGCGGGAACCCGGCGGACCCACTCCTCGATCGCGACCCGCAGCTCCAGCCGGGCCAGGTTCGACCCGAGGCAGCGGTGGATCCCCAGCCCGAACGCGGCGTGCCGGTTGCGCTGCCGGTCCACGACGAAGGTCTCCGGATCGTCGAAGGCCTCCGGGTCGCGGTTCGCCGCCGGGAAGGAGAGCAGCACCCAGTCCCCCTCCGAGGCCGGACACCCCCCGATCTCGGTGTCCGCCGACACGATGCGGGCCATCGTGACCGGGGCGTACAGGCGCAGGAACTCCTCGACGGCGAAGGGCATCAGTGCCGGCTCCTCCCGCAGGCGCCGGTGGTCCTCCGGGTGCTCGGCCAGGTGCCAGATGCTGGCGCCGATCGCCGACCAGGTCGTGTCGATCCCGGCGATGAGGAGGAGTGCGATGGTGCCGATCACGTGCTCGTCGCTGAGCGGCACGCCATCGATCTCCAGGTCGAGCAGGTAGCTGATCAGGTCGTCCCGGGGTTCGACCCGGTGCGCCTCGACCGCCCGCAGCAGGTAGGTGGTGAGCAGGTCCTCCGGGTCGACCGTGGCGACCTGACCGGGCCGCTCGAGGATCCGGTGGATGAACGTCCGGAACCGGTCCCCGTCGGACTCCGGCACGCCGAGCAGGTGGGCGATCACGCGGACGGGGATGTGCTGGGCGTACTCGGTCGCGGCGTCGACCACGTCACGGTCCCCGGACAGCACGTCGTCGAGCAGGGAGCCGCAGAACTCCCGCGTCGGCCCTTCGAGCGGCGCGATCGCCTTGGGCGAGAAGGCCGGAAGCAGGAGACGTCGGGCGAACTCGTGGAACGGCGGATCCGAGGTGATCGGCGGGGCGAACCCGATGGGTGCCGGCGCCTCGGGACGGAAGTCCGAGACGATGACGCTCCGGGAGGTGAAGTGCTCCGTGTCGTGGGCGATCGCCGCCACGTCGGCGTGCCGGGTCGGGAGCCACGTCCCGCCGAACCGGTCGCTGTGCGCCACCGGACAGGCCGTCCGGAGGTCCCGCCAGATCCCGGGGGCGTCCTGCGCCCACGCCTCGGTGGTGTGGTCGAAGTCGGTGGACCAGTCCCCGACCGGGCTCCCCGAGGGCGGTGCGCTGCTCACCCCCGGAGCGTACCGCCGACCGGCTGGCGGGCACGTCGGGCACGACGCAGACTGCCGACCGTGACCGATTCCGCCCCGAGCCCCACCCGCCCCGACGTGAGCGGGGGACCCGGGCGGGTGGTCGCCGTGGTCGGCGCCAGCGGCGTCCGCGGTGCGCAGGTGGCGCGCCAGCTGCTGGAACTGGGCGACCACGTCGTGGCGACCGCCCGCGACACCGAGCGACTGGCCCCGCTCGTCGACCTGGCGCCCGACCGCTGCACGACGTGCCGGGTCGATCTCCGCAACCCCGGCGCCGGCGACGGACTGCTCGAGGTCGTGCGCAGCGGCCCGGGGCGTCTGGACGCCGTGGTGCTCGCCTCCGGGGTGGTCGCCTTCGGCGACCTGGTCGACACCCCCGACGACGTGATCGAGGAGCTGTTCGTGACCAACGTCGTCGGTCCGCTCTGGCTGCTCCGCCGGCTCGTGCCCGAGCTGGCCGAACGGCGGGGCGTCGTCGTGTCGATCAGCGCCGTGGTCGCCGAGCGGCCGCTGCCGGGCATGGCCGCCTACTCGGCGAGCAAGGCGGCCCTGAGCAGTGCCGACGAGGCCCTCCGTCGTGAGCTCCGCCGGCGGGGCATCCGGGTCGTCGACGCCAGACCTCCCCACACCGAGACCGGCCTGGTGCACCGAGCCCTGTCGGGATCCCCGCCGACGCTCCCGCAGGGCGCCCGGCCGGTGGACGTGGCCCGACGGATCGTCGACATCCTCGATGACCCCGACATCACGGCGCTGGCCGCCGAGGACTTCGACGCCACCTGAGGCCGCGACCTGAGTCCGCGACCGGTCCTGCGGTGCGGGTTCAGCCGAGCGGTTCAGCCGTGGAGCCGCCGAGCGGGATGGGGTCCATCCCGAGCTTGCGGTGGTCCCAGGACCGTGTCCGCTCGACGTCGAGCCGGATCGCCACCCGCTTCTGGAGCATGAACTCGACGAGCGGACGGACCTCCTCGGTGTAGGGCCCGTTGTAGCGCTCCCACACGTCGACACCGACCCGCCACAGATCGTCGGGATCCTCGCTGATCGTGGCCCGCCCCTCCAGGCTGACGCCCCGCAGCACGTCGTAGGTCGCCCCGTCCTCGATCAGCACCGTCAGCCGGGGGTCCCGGCGGAGGTTGACGGCCTTCTGCGACCGGGTCTTCGTCTCGAACCAGATGGAGCCGTCGAGCACGGCGAACCACATGGCGACCAGGTGGGGCCGACCGTCGGGACCCAGCGTCGCCATGGTGGCGGTCCGGCTCCTCAGGACGTAGTCCCGGATCTCGTCGTCGGTCATCTCCACGGTCGAACGCTGCTTGTCGCCCACGGCCGGACCCTAGCCGGGAGCCCGGTCCCGCAGACCCGTGCGGAGGGCGGCCACGACCTCCGGCACCCAGCCGGCGTCCGTCGGCAGCGAGACGCGCACGTCGGTGACCCCGACCGCGAGCGCCGGACCGACCTCGCGCAGCACCCGGTCCACGACGGCCGGGACGTCGCCGCCGCTCGTCGGCGCGACGACCCGTGCCGTCGCGACGACCTCCAGGTCGGCGACGTCGGAGAGCACCGTCGGTTCCCCGGACGACCGCAGCCGGTCGATCGTCCGGGCGAGCTCGTCACGGAACCGGGGCACGGCACCGGCGGGATCCCCGAGCGCCTCCCCCCAGGGGATCCACCCCGACCCGAACCGGGCCGTCCGCTCCACCACCCGCCGGTTCACGGTGCCGCTCACCCACACGGGCACGCCGTCCGCACCGGTCGGCGTCGGGTGTGCCTGCACGACGACCGGCGGGTCCCCCACCGCCACCGGATCGCCCGACCACAGCGCCCGGCAGGTCTCCAGGCACCGGTCGAGCAGTGCGCCCCGGTGGCCGAAGTCCAGTTCCGCCGCCCGGTACTCGGCCTCCTGCCACCCGACCCCGACGCCCAGGTCGACCCGCCCACCGGACAGGACGTCGAGCGTGGCGACGGTCTTGGCGAGCACGACGGGTCGCCGGAGGGCCGCCAGGAGGATGTTCGTGCCCAACCGGACCCGTTCGGTGCGGGCGGCGACGAAGGACAGGGCCGTCAGCGGCTCGAGCCACTCACCGTCCGGTCCGGTCGGCTGCCGGCCACCCGCCAGCCCACCCACGCCGGGGTCCCCGTAGGCGCCCAGGTCGTCGCCGAAGGCGACGTGGTCCGACACGACCAGCCGATCGACCCCCAGTTCCTCGAGGACCACGGCCCGCTCGAGCAGACCGTTCCAGTCCCCCTCGCCCGGCAGGGCGAAGTTCCGGAGACCGACCGACAGCAGTGGTGGTCCGGCTCCGGGCACGCCGGCAGGCTAGCGGCGCGCCCACCCCGGACCGCCCGTGTTGCGAATCCGTGACGATTCGGCCGTCGAGTCGGTAGCCTCTCCCCCATGACCCCTCGCCCCTCCCCCCGGCGGGCACTGGTCGCCGCCGCCTCGACGGTCGTCGTGGTGCTCGGAACCGCTGCCTGCGACCCCCGCACCCCCGTGCTCCCGGCGCCCGTGCCGGGAGCGATCCCGGCCCCGGCGCCGTCCTCGGCGACCGCTCCCGGGATCGCACCGTGGACCATCCTCGGACCGTCCAGCCTCAACGCCGCCCAGCTCACGGCCTGGTTCAACTCCCGACCGCGCACCGGCAGCCGCCCGCCGGTCCCGGTGGCGGACCTCGCCCGCTTCTACATCGAGGAGGGCGCCCGCGAGGGTGTCGCCGGCGATCGGGCCTTCGTGCAGGCGGTACTCGAGACCGGTTGGTTCAGCTTCTCCACCCGGGTGCCCCCGACGTTCCACAACTTCGCCGGGATCGGTGCCGTGGACGGTGGGACGACGGCCTCGTCGTTCCCGGACGCCCGCAGCGGGGTCCGGGCCCAGATCCAGCACCTCCGGGCCTACGCCACGCCGGGGATCCGCAGCACCGACTTCGCCTCGCCGATCGTGGCCCAGCGCACCCGTCAGGTGCTCGGCTACATCGCCGGCCGGGCCGACCTCTGGTCGGAGATGGGCGACGGCAACTGGGCGACCGACCCGCAGTACGCCGAGAAGATCGATCGGCTCTACCGTGAGGCCGCAGCCCACGCCCGCGTGACCGTCAAGTGAGGCCGGATCCGGCGAGGACCCGCTGACCCCCGGGTCGTCCGGCCCACCACTGGGTCGTTCTACCCCGATGCACCCGGGCGCTTGTCGTTCCGGGTGGCCTGAGCTTCACTGTTGGTGATGGTGTCACCACTGTCGTCGGCGGGCGACGACGACCTCGTCCGGGAGCTCGTGCTCCGGGCCGCGACCTCCACGCTCGACGCCCTGTCCGTGCTCACCGCCGAGCGGGACGCCGTCGGCAACATCGTCGACTTCCGGATGCGCTTCACGAACCCGGCCGCCGCCGCCGTGACCGGCGTCGCCCCGGAGGACGCCGTCGGCCGGAGCATCGGCGAGCTGTTCCCCCAGCGGGCGGCCTGGCTGGTGGCCCTGTGGTCGTCGGCCATCCGCTCCGGCGAGCCCCTGATCGAGGAGATCGAGCTCCGACGGGACGACGGGCCCAACCAGTGGATCCGCCAGCAGATCGTGCCCGTCGGCGACGCCATCGCCATCACCTCCCACGAGATCACCAGCCGGAAACTGGCCGAGCAGGAACTGCGGCACCGGGCGAACCACGATGCACTGACCGAGCTGCCCAATCGGACGCTGGCCCAGGAGCGCATCTCCCGGGCGGTGGCGCTCGGCGACACGCTCGTGATCTTCGCCGACCTCGACCGCTTCAAGGCCGTCAACGACCAGCTGGGTCACACCGCCGGCGACGAGCTGCTCATCCAGGCGGCGCGACGCCTCCGGGCCTGTCTCCGCAGCGAGGACCTGGTCGCCCGGTTCGGCGGGGACGAGTTCCTGATCTGCATCTCGGACCCGGCGACGGTCGAGGATGCGGCGTCGGTGGCCGGGAAGATCCTGGACGCCATGCGCTACCCGTTCCGCCTGGAGGGCCGCAGCGTGACCACCACGGTGAGCGTCGGCGCCGCACGGGGCCGGGCCGGCGACGACCCGGCGGACCTGATCCGCCGCGCCGACGCCGCCGCCTACCGCTCGAAGCGGTCGGGACGGAACGCCTGGACCCTCTTCGACGACGAGGTCCGCCGGGAGCTCGAGTCCACCACCGTGGACGACCGGGCCCTCGCCGAGGCTCTCCTCGGGGGCGGGATCGAGCACCGACCGAGCAGCGCGGTGCGTCTGGACGACGGGGGCCTCCACAGCATGGTGCTCGCACCCAGCTGGCCCCACCCGACCCTGGGCACCCGGCGGGCGTCGGACTACGCGGCCGCGTCCCCCGCCAGCGAGCGGATCGCCGAACTGGACCGGGCCACGGCCTGGCTCGACCCGACACGCCTGGCCACCCTCGCCGGCCACCTGCCGCGGGGCGCCTTCGCCCGGATCCCGCTGTACGGCGCACCACCCGAACTGGACCTGCTCTCGTCGCTGTCCGCCGTCCTCGACGCGAGCGAGGTCCCGGCCCACCGGTTCGCCGTGGACGTGGGGCCCACGGCCCTGGGCGAGGAGCCGGGGCCGCTCCGGACGGCGCTCCGGGAGCTGCACGACCGCGGCGTCGGGATCGTGCTCCGGGCGCTGGGCGCCGAGCCCTACTGGCACCTGGACCTCGAGTCGCTCGGCGTCCGGGCGGTCGAGTTCGACCCCACACCGTTCGCCGTGGATCCGTCGGGGCGACGACGGGACGCGCTGGTCGCGGCGACGACCGTGTGGGCCGACCGTCTCGGACTCGAGACGATCGTCGCCGGCATCGACGACCGCGTGTGCGTCGCCAGCCTGCGGGAGCTCGGCGTGACCGCCGCCTCCGGTCCGGGCGTCGGCGGGCCACCGGAGCAGGACACCACGGAACCGGACGGTCGGGTCCGTGACTGAACCGCTCATCCCCTTCGACCCGGCCCGGGCGGTCCTCCGCCACAGCGCCGACGCCGCCCTGATCGTCGAGCCCGGCCGAGGCGTCGTCTACGCCAGCCCGGCCACGGAGTCGGTCATGGGGATCGCCCCGTCCGACCTGCTGGGTGCCATGGCGGCCGACGTCGTCCACCCCGACGACGTCGCCATCGTCCTGCACCACCGCGACGTGGCCACCCAACGGGGCCGGAGCGGCCCGGAGGAGATCCGGGCCCGGTACGGCGAACACGGCCACCGCTGGTACTCCGCCGAGTGGTGGAGCACCGACGACGGCGCGGAGACACCGCTGATCGTGATGCACCTCCGTGACGCCGAGGGCTCACGCACCGCGAGGGCGGCACTGGCCCGGAGCGAGGCCAGGCTGTTGCGACTGCAGCGCACCAGCGCCGACATCACGATGATCGTGAGCCCCGACGGGTCCACGCCCTACCTGAGCCCCTCCGTGGAGCGCATCCTCGGCTGGGAGCCGGACCACGTGGTGGGGCTCGACCCCTTCGACCTCGTCCACCCGGACGACCGGGCCCGCATCGACGAGGTGCGGTCGACCATGATGACGCTCGACCGCAGCACCTACCAGGGCGAGGTCCGGGTCCTGCACGTCGACGGCCGCTACCGGTGGATGGAGGTCAACGCCGTCAACCTGATCTCGGACCCGGTGATCGAGGGCGCGGTCGTGCACCTGCACGACGTCACCGACCGCCGTCTCGCCGAGGAGAACCTGGCCCGGTCGGTGCTCCAGGACCCGCTCACCGGGCTGGCCAACTACGCCCTCCTGCGGGACCGACTGTCCGTGGCGCTCACGGGCCGGGACGTCAACCGGGCGGGCGACGTCGCCGTGGTGGTGCTCGACCTCGACGCCTTCGGCTCGCTCAACGACGCGCTCGGTCACAACCGCGGCGACGAGGTCCTCGTCCAGGCCGCCGAGCGACTCGCCGGCGTGCAGCAGCGGGGGCACACGGTCGCCCGGATCGCCGGCGACGAGTTCGCCCTCTGCCTCGAGCGCCTCGACGGCCCCCACGGCGCCATCGAACTGGCCGAGGAGGTCCGGGCCGCCCTGTGCGAGCCCTACACGATCGACGGCAAGGTCCACCGGCTCACCTGCAGCGCCGGACTGGCCGTGGCGGGCCCCGACGCCGACGCCGAGGCGACGATCCGGGACGCCAGCGCCGCGGTCCACGCCGCCAAGGGCCTGGGCCGGAACCGGCTCCAGGTCTTCGGCCCCGAGGTCCGCACCGCCCTGCTCGAACAGGTCGACCTGCAGGCCGACCTCGACCGGGCCCTGGGCGACGACGAGTTCGTCCTCCACTTCCAGCCGTCGTTCGACGTCCGGTCCGGTCGGGCGACCGGCGCCGAGGCGCTGGTCCGCTGGCAGCACCCGACCCGCGGGCTGGTCCCACCCGACCAGTTCATCCCCGCCGCCGAGCGCAGCCACCGCATCGTCCCCCTCGGCAACTGGGTCCTCCGGGCGGCGGCCCGGGCGGCGATCGACCTCGGCTTCCACCTCGGGGAGCACCGGCGCACGATGTGGGTGAACGTGGCGGCGGCGCAGCTCGCCGACCCGGGCTTCGCCACAGCCGTCCTGACCACCCTCGACGAGCTCGGACTGCCTTCCGCCTGCTTCGGGATCGAGGTCACGGAGTCGGCGGTCCTCGAGTCCGTCGCCGTCGCCGACGTGCAGCTGCGGGACCTGCGCCGCGGCGGCTGCCAGCTCGCGCTGGACGACTTCGGCACGGGCTACTCCTCCCTCACCTACCTCCAGCAGCTCGAGGTCGACGTCATCAAGATCGACCGGTCCTTCGTGGCCGGTCTGGGTCGGGACGCCGGCTCCACCTCGATCGTCGCCGCCGTCACCGGCCTCGGCAACGCGCTCGACGTCCGGGTCGTGGCGGAGGGCGTCGAGACCCGCGGCCAGCTCGAGGCGCTCGAGGACATGCACTGCAGCGACGTCAGCGGTTTCGGGTTGGCCCGGCCGGTGCCGCTCGCCGAGGTGGCCGACGTCCTCGGTGAGACCCTCGACCAACGGCGCCGCAGTCTGGGCGATCCGCTGCCGCTCACCAGCTGAGGCCCGGGGAGCTACGGGTCGACCGGACCGGCACGGTCGAGGACGGCGAACCCCGCCAGCGGGAAGACGAGCACCGAGCACATCCCCGCACCGACCAGCGCCACGGCGGTGACGGCCTGCATCTGCCCCGTGCTGACACCGATCTCCGTGATGACGACGAGCAGCGGCAGGGCGGTCGACTGCAGGATCCCCAGCGCCCCCCGGTGCCGGGCGGACAGCACCCCCCGGTACACCACCAGGGCCGGCAGCCCCCGTACGACCAGGAGGAGCACGAGGAACAGCGCCAGACGCAGGAGGTTGGTCGGCTCGTCGACCAGGGCGGTGACGTCGAACTTCATGCCGCTCACCACGAAGAAGACCGGGATGAAGAAGCCGAAGCTGACCGCCTCGATGCGGGGCTGCAGTTCCCGGGCCTGGTCCGGGCGGAGCGCCCGACGGGCGATCAGGCCGGCGGCGAAGGCCCCGAGCAGCGTGTCGAGGCCCAGGACCGATGCGACGGCCACCATGGCGACGATCAGGAGCATGAGCACCCGGACGGGCAGCTGGCTCGTCGTGGTCAGGTGGCGCTGCAGGATCGCGATCAACCGAGGGGGCTGCGGCCGGGCGGCCACGGCGGCCACGGCCACGGCGATCACCACGAACAGGACCAGCAGCGCCGCCTCGGCCAGTGGCTGAGAGCTCCCGAGGAGCAAGGTCACGGCCACCACCGGTCCGAACTCGCCGATCGCGCCGGCTGCGCTCAGGTGCCGCCCGAACTCGGTCCCCATGAGGCCGCGATCGCTCAGCATCGGCACCAGGGTGCCGAGCGCCGTCGTCGTCAGCGCCAGTCCGACCAGCAGGCTGGAGCGCACGTACCCCGTCGACGCCAGGGTGACGCCGACCGCCGCCGCGAGCAGGAGTGTGAGACCCCAGGAGGCGCCGGCCCGCTGCAGGGGCCGACCGCGCAGTCGGGCCAGGTCGAGCTCGTAGCCGGCGACGAAGAACAACACGGACAGGCCGAGCGCGCTGAGGCCCTCCACGAACGGGTCGAGCTGGGCCCACCCCAGCAGGGCCGGACCGACCAGGACGCCGAGCAGCAGCTCGACGAGCACGCTCGGGATCCGGGGGTGCCGGACGAGTTCGCACAGCAGCGGGGCGGCGACGGCACAGGCGACGATCACCAGCAGCGAGACGGCGTCACCGGTCGGCACGGTCCGGGGCCGGGTTCAGACCGGGCCCGGGGCCACGAGCGGCCACGGGCGCTCGCGCTCGACCACCCACGCCGCATCCAGCAGCAGCGCATCGGCGTGGTGACGGCCGAGCACCTGCATGCCGACCGGGAGGCCGTCGACCACACCCACCGGGATCGAGATGGCCGGATTCCCGTAGAGGTTCGACGGGATGGTCAGGCGACCGTTGTTCGCCATGGTGTCCTCGACGCCCCCGAACACCGAGGGCAGGGGCCCCTCGGCGGCGAACGCCACGTCCGGGTTGGTCGACGTGATGACGAGGTCGACCTCGGTGAACAGGGTCGCCATCGCCTCGAAGAGCGCCGTCCGACGTTCCTCGAGCCTCACCAGCGCGCCGAAGTCCAGGCCCCGCTGCCAGGCCCACTCGCAGGCGAACCGCATCTCGGGCGTGAGGTCGTCGGCACAGGCCGGCCACGTATCCCCGAGCACCGCGAAGGTGCCGGCCATGTTGGCGAGCGACCACGCCGTGCCCACCGACGGGATCGACACGTCGACGTCGACCCGGCGGAGACCGAGGTCCTCCACGAGCGCCTCGGCAGCCGAACGCACCAGTGTCGATGTGGCCGGGCTGACCACCGCTCCGGCGAAGTCGTCGATGATC
Source organism: Actinomycetota bacterium (assembly GCA_005777415.1). GTDB lineage: Bacteria > Actinomycetota > Acidimicrobiia > Acidimicrobiales > Microtrichaceae > SXMI01. The sequence goes on from SXMI01000181.1 coordinate 10,724, forward strand.
GCCACGCGGAGCCCGCGGAGTTCGTCGAGGTGCGCGCCCAACCCGGCCTCCCAGCCGTCGATCCGGGGCAGGGAGTGCGGATCGTGCACATCCGCACCGTTCGCGACGTCGAGCCAGCGTGCGGTGTCACGGACCGACCGGGTGAGTCCGCCGACGGTCACGGTCAACGCACCCACCTGGAAGTGCGGGCCACGTGGGATGCGCCCGTAGGTCGTCTTCAGCCCGAGCAGTCCGGTGAACCCGGCCGGGATCCGGATCGACCCGCCGCCGTCACCGCCGGTCGCGAGCGTCAGGAGTCCACCGGCGACCGCAGCGGCGCTGCCACCGGACGAGCCGCCGGGAGTGCGATCGGTGTTCCACGGGTTCCGGGTCACGCCGTTGAGCACCGTCCGGGTCAGGTTCACCCCACCGAACTCCGAGGCGGTCGTCAGGCCGACCGGGACCGCACCCGCGCCCACGAGCCGCTCGACGTGGGTCGTGGTCCACCCGGCCACGTGGTCGGCGAGCGCGACACAAGCCTCGGTGTCCGGCCACCCCTCCACCTGGTCGAGTTCCTTGATGCCGAGCGGAACACCTCCGAACGGCGCCGAGACGTCAGCGGCACCCGCGGCGGCCAGGGCGGCATCGGGATCGAGGAAGCTGAAGGCGTTCAGCTCGGACCCCTCGATCGCCGACAGCGTGGCCTCCAGCTCCTCGGTCGGGTGCCGGTCCCCCGCCCGGAAGGCGTCGACCAGTCCACAGGCATCGCCCTGCCAGGGTGTCTCGCTCATGGTCGCACCGTAGCGCCGGACCGACCGCAGGGCCCGGGTGCGGGCTCAAGGGTCGCCGCACCGAGGTCGATGACGGGTCCGGAGGTGGCGACGATGCCCACGACGGAGATCAGGATCGAGGCGCCCAGTCGGCGACAGTTCCTGCGGGCCGGCGCTGCGGCGACGGTCGGCGGGTTCGCAGCCGCCACCCTCGGAGGAATCGGCGGGATCGGTCCGTTCGGTGCCGACGCCGGCGCGACCACTGCCGATGCCACCACCCTGCAGGCACTCCTCGATGCGGCCGGGCCGACCTGCACGTTCCCCGGCGGGGTCCTGAACCTCCCGGCCGGAACGCGACTGGTGGTCCGGCGTCCCGTCACGATCCTCGGCAACGGCACGATCCTCAGGGTGGCGGGCTCGGCGGTGCCGACGGCCCACCTGATCGATGCCGACGGCCTGCCCGACGGCAGCCGCTTCGAGGTGCGCGACCTCCGGATCGAGGGCCCGTCGACCGACGGCTGGGACCCGCGGACCGAGTCGAACGCGGCGGCCATCTCCTGGCAGCGCTACCGGACCTGGAACTCGACCATGGTGGTGCGCAACGTCACGGTCACGGGCGGCTACGGCAGCGGTGTCGGCCGGTCGGGGGGAGGTCGCTTCGAGGTCGTGGACTGCGACCTCGGCGGCTGGGTGGACGGCGCGGCGTTCTTCGAGTCCCACGGCGGCCGTGGGTCCATGCTCCTCCAGCGCACCACGCTCCGCGCCCCCCGCAACTCCAAGTACTCCTCGATCGGGTTGTACCTCCACCCGCACCTCGACCTCGTGGCCGAGGACGTGACCGGGACCGACTGGAACCGCTGGGTGGTGTACGTCAACGGATCGCCGACCGCCACCGGCCGCCACCGCCTGACCCGGGTCACGGCATCGAACTGCGCGCTGCTCCAGAGCGGCTCCACCTCCACCACGGTGCTGCAGCGCTGCGTCGAGCAGGGCACGGCCAGGAACGGTGGCACCTACCTGAAGGGGGCGGTCACGGCAGAGGGCTGCACCTGGGCCGGCACGGGGACCATCGGTGTCCTCGGCGGCCAGCAGGTCCAGCGCACGTTCGTGAACAACACGATCCGCCCCACCGCGACGTGGCTGGCACTGGGCGACAAGAGCACCGGTACGGTCACCGTACAGGGCGGTCAGGCCGACCTCCGAGGTCGCGCCGCGCTCCTCAAGCTCACCCCCGGATCGACCGCCCGGGTGAGCATCGACCGGACGGTCATCACCTCCACGACCTCGTCGTTGCCGATCAACGTGGAGGGTGGTCGGGTGCGGGTGACCGGGACGAGGATCCCCGCCCGGAGCCGGGCGCTCCGGCCCGGCGTACTCGAGTCCTGACGGGCCGACCCCGGGGACGCTGGACCGCCACCGGTCCGCTCCGTAACCTGCGCTCCAGGGGCAGGGCGCCCCGTGAGGAGGTCAGGGGTGCGAGGACGCGGCGCCGCAGTGCCCATCGTGACGACCGCACTCCTGGCACTCGTCGCCGCCTGTGTGCCGGCACCTCCCCCGCCGCCGACACCCGTCACGCCGGTCGTGCAGATGCTCCCGAACCGGTCGCAGGGCTTCTACTCGATGCCGTGGCCGAACGACCTCCGCCGGAGCGACGCGGGCATGGCGGACTGGAGCTCGCTGCCGGGTCTGGCGAGCGACCTCCTGGTCGAGCCCCTCCCGCCGATCCCGTTGCTGCCGGCCATCGTGGACCGGGCCGAACCGACCGTCGACCAGTTCGGCACCAACACGGCGGTGTTCATGCGCTCGCTGGTGGCGCTCGACGACGAGTCGCTGCCCGCACCCGCCGAGAGCCTCCAGCCCGATGCCTCGGTGCAACTCGTCGACCTCGACAGCGGCGAGCGCGCCCCGGCGGTGGTCGTGGCCCAGGAGCGTCGGGACCGCTTCCGGCCCGACCACCTGTTGACCGTCCTCCCCTACCCCGGGCACCCGCTGCGCCCCGACCGCACCTACGGCGTCCTGGTGTTCGACCTCGTGCGGGCCGCCGACGGCACGCCCCTCCAGCGGGCGCCCCTGTTGGACCAGCTCGCTGCGCCGTACCAGCCGTCCATGCCCATGAACGTCGAGCAGCACGCGGCGCTCGGCGTGCAGCTCTCCCGGATCGAGGCCGCTGTCGTCGGCTCCACCGCGTTCCAACCCGAGGACCTGGTGGCGTTCACCGTCTACCGGACCCAGGACTCCGGACGGGAGTGGCGTTCGGTCATCGCGGCGCTCGACCACACCGCCACCCCCACGATCGAGGTCGACTCGGTGGGCGCCTGCACCGTGCGGGCCAGCGATCCCGGGGCGCCCACAGCGATCGTCCGGGCCCGGATCGCCCTGCCCACGTGGCAGCAGGGGGCGTTCCCGTACCTGCTCGACGGCGGGCGGATCGCCATCGATCCCCTGGGCCGGGCGGTGCGGACCGGGACCCGGGTGGCGCCGGTGCAGCTGCTGGTCCCGTGCACCGTCCCGCCGGCATCCGGTTGGCCCGTCGTGACCTTCGTCGACGGCACCGGCGGCGACGAGGACATCGCCACGACGACCAGCCCGGTCCGGCGGGCGTCGATGCTCTACGGACAGATCGCCCCGCTCTACGGGAACGGGGTCGGTGACGCCGGAACCGTCCTGGAGTCGTTCGGTTTCGAGGACCTGCGCTCCCAACAGGAGCTGGTCTTCTACAACCTCCTCAATCCGGTCGCGGTGCGGACCAACGTGCTCCAGCAGGCCTCGGACCACCTCGTGTTCACCCGGGCCCTCGCCGGACTGACCCTCGACGGTGCCGCCGTCGGCCAGCCCGGCCCGGTGTCCGCAGACGCGGGCCGGGTGGTGATCGCGGGCCACTCCCAGGGGGCCCAGACGCTGCCGTTCGTCGCCGCGGCCGACCCGGGACTCATCGACGGTGTGGTGTCGTCGGCCGGATCCGGCGGCCAGTACCACTCGATCGCCCACGGGCCCCGCCGGCTCGAGTCCGTGGGACTGCTGACCATCGCGCCCGACCGGCTCGACGAGTTGAACCCGCTCCTCCACATGGTGCAGACGGTGTTCGAGGCCGCAGACGGCTCCAACGTCCCCACCACGCAGCACTTCATCAACCTGACCGGTGCCGCCGACACCTGCACCACCATCGAGACCGGCACCCACTTCGCCCGATCGCAGGGCCTGGCCACCTACGCGCTCGCCCCCGAGATCAGCTACGGCGAGCCCGACCTGGACCGCATCCCGGCCACCACTCCGATCAGCGCCAACAGCAACGGCGCCACCCGGGTCCAGATCCTCCTGCCCGGCGGGCACTTCGTGTACCGGTCGAACGTCGACCGGCTGACCTCCTTCGTCCAACAGGTCCACGAGGGGGTGGCGCCGGTGGTGCGGCCGGAGCAGTTCACGTCCAACACCAGCAACTGCGCCGGGCAGCGCTACGACGACCCGCCCCGGCTGTTCGGGTTCTGATGCAGCGCACCCGGTCGACCGTCATCACGGCCGTGGCGGCGTTCCTGCTGCTGGCCACCACCGCGGCCTGCGGCAACGAGGAGGTCGAGTCCGTGGACCCATCGAGTCCGACCCTGGCGTCCAGGGTCGTCGGCACCTGGACACTGGAATCCTGGGAGTCCGACGGTGTGAGGGTCACGCGCCCGACCGAGCCCACCGCCGTGGTGAACTTCCTCGCCGACGGAACGCTGAGCGGCGACACCGGGTGCAACCGGCTCGGCGGCTCCTACTCCGTCGACGGCGACGACCTGTCGGTGACGACCGGTGCGATGACCCGACGGGCCTGCGCCGACGAGGTGGCCGCCACCCAGGAAGCGGCACTGCTCGCAGCGCTCCCCGAGGTCACCTCCGCACGGCTGTCGGAGTCCACGCTGGAGCTCCTCGCCGACTCCGGGACCGTGCTGCTGACGCTGGCGGCCGGTCCCAGCGACCTCGACGGCAGCGCCTGGCAGGTGGCTGCGGTCAACAACGGGACCGGCGGACTGGAGGCCTCGGCGCTCACCGAGGCGTTGACCGCCGAGTTCCGCGAGGGAACGATCTCGGGGTTCTCGGGCTGCAACACCTTCTCGGCGGGCTACACCACCGAGGACGACCGGATCACCATCGAGGCTCCCCGGGCGACGCTCATCGGCTGTGAGCCCGACGTCGCCGAGACCGAGGCCAGGTATCTGACGGCACTGGAGCGCTCGACCCGCTTCGAGCTCGAGGCGACCTCGCTGACCCTCCGCGACGCCGACGGCGCCGCCCAGGTCACGTTCCGACCCCGGGCCTGATGGACGAACCGACCGACCGACCGGAGGAACCATGAACCTCGACACCGACACCATCCGCCTGGCGAAGGGCCCCAACCTGGCCACCGTGGTCACCCTCATGCCCGACGGCCGCCCCCAGGCGCTCCCCACCTGGATCGACACCGACGGCGAGCACCTGCTCGTGAACACCGAGCCGCAGCGCCAGCGGTCTCGCAACGTCGCCCGCGATCCGCGGATCACGGTGCTGATCCAATCGTCGGAGGACGCCTGGGACTGGGCCGAGGTGCGCGGGCACGTGGTCGACACCATCGGCGGCGACGAGGCCCGGGCCCACATCGACGAGCTCTCCAACCGCTACGTCGGCACCGACTACAGCCGGCCGGTGGGCCCCGAGGGGCGCATCATCCTGCGGATCGCCCCGGACCGGGTCCTCACGCCCGCCCAGCTGGGTCGGTGAACGTCGTCACCGATGCGGGATCCGGCGAGAACAGGTTCTAGTTTAGGGGGCCGGATCCCGACCGAAGGACGTCACCGATGACCGACCCAGACGCGACCGTCGATCCGCTGGAGGCCGCTCGGGAGCGCTACCAGCAGGAGCGAGCGAAGCGGCTGCGCTCCGACGGCATGGAGCAGTTCCAGGAGCTCCGCGGCGACCTCGCCGAGTTCGATCGGGACCCGTTCGCCGACCCCGGGTTCAACCGGGACGCGATCGAGCGGGACGTCGACGTCATCATCGTCGGCGCCGGCTTCGCCGGCATGCTCACTGCGGCGCGGCTCCTCGACCGGGGCGTGGACGACTTCCTCATCATCGACAAGGCCGGCGACTTCGGGGGCACCAGGTACTGGAACCGGTACCCGGGCTGAAAGTGCGA
>SXMI01000182.1 GCA_005777415.1 Actinomycetota bacterium
ATTGCCACCGAGGTGCTGGACGCCGACCTGGCGGCCTCCGTGCTGCCGACGGGCCGCATGGTCTTCGACACCCGGAACTTCCTGGCGTACTGGCGGCTCAGTCCCGACGGCCGGATGGTCTTCGGGGGTCGGCGCAACATGGACCCGTCCGAGGTCACCGACGCCCGGGACTTCCTCTACGACTCGATGGTGGCCTTCCACCCGCAGCTCGCCGGTGTGGGTGTCCGCTACGCCTGGGGCGGCAACGTCGCCATGACGCTCGACCGACTGCCGCACGTCGGACAACTCGACGGCGCCTGGTACGCGACGGGCTGCAACGGGAGTGGCGTGGCCCTCAACACCTGGATGGGCCACCGAGTGGCACTCGCCATGTGTGGCGAGGCGCCGCCGCCGGCGTGTGCCGAACTCAGGCACCGGGCGATCCCCCTGCGATCGGCCCGGTCGGCCTACCTGCCGTGGGTCGGTCGTTACCTGTCGGCCCAGGACGCCCGCTGAGGCGGTCGGCCGGCGCCGGGTCGACCAGCGGCCCGTAGGTGTCGGGCCGGCGGGTCGACAGGAACGGGAACAGCTCCAACCAGTCGCGGCGGGCGTCGAGGTCGATGTCGGCGACGAGCACGCAGTCGGTGTCCCTCGGTGCGGCGACGAGGACCCGGCCGTAGCAGTCGCTGATGAACGACGACCCGTAGAACGTGACCGTCACCCCGCCCAGGGTCTCGGTGCCGATCCGGTTCACCGCCACCATGCTCAGGCCGTTGGCGATCCCGTTGCCGACGATGACCTGCCGCCAGAGGGGGGCCGTGTCGAAGTCGGGGTGGTCGGGCTCGGACCCGATGGCCGTGGGGTAGACGAGCAGGTCGGCACCGGCGAGGGAGTAGATGCGCGCCGGCTCGGCGAACCACTGGTCCCAGCAGGTCGGGAGGCCGACGCGTGCGGCGCCGAGGTCGACCACGGGGTACCCGGTGTCGCCCGGGGCGAAGTAGCGGTCCTCGTGGTAGCCGGCGGTGACGGGGATGTGGACCTTGCGGGTGCGGGCGAGCAGTGCGCCGTCGGGAGCGACGGCGATCGCGGTGTTGAACCCGGGCGCCTCCCAGCGCGAGGCGTGGACGACCACGCCGTGGCGGTCCGCAAGTTCGGTCGCCAACCGCCGCGTCGGACCTTCCTCCAGCGGCTCGGGGTGCAGGCCGACGGCGTCCGGTCCGTCGGGGACGAGCGCCATGTACGGCGAGAGCGTCAGCTCCATCAGGCAGACCAGCTCGGCGCCCTCGGCCGCCGCCGTGGCCACGCCGTCGGCGAGGACCGCCCGGTGCTCCTCGGGGTCGGCGTGCCAGCGGGTCTGCACGGCCCCCACCCGGAACGTGCCGCGCTCGGCCGGGCGCGTCCTCGCCGGTGAGGCGAGCGGTCCGAGCCGACTGACGACCTCGAAGCCGCTCACGCCGCCGGCACCTGCTGGGTCGCGCAGTGCGGTCCGCCACCGCCGAAGGCGAACGTGGCCCCGTCGATCGGCACGACGGCGCGTCCCGGGTAGCACCCGGCGATCACGTCCAGCGCATCGGCGTCGGCCTCGTGGCCGGTGACGGGGACGACCACCACCCCGTTGGCGGCGTACAGGTTGACGTAGGGCACCTCGACGACCCGACCGAACCGCTCCGTGCGGGGGAGCACGGGCAGTTCGACGACCTCCAGGCCCACGTCGGTGAGTCGCGACCGGTTGTCGGCGGCCGTGGCCGCATCCGGGTCCCCGGGGTCGTCGCACCCCTGCAACAGCGCCGTGCCCGGGCGGGGGAGCGCGACGACGTTGTCGACGTGGCCGTCGGTGTCGGTGTCGTCGGCGAGCCCGTCGCGCAGCCAGACCACCTGCTCGGCGCCGAGCCACTCGACGAGCAGCACCTCGATCGCTTCCCTGGTGCGGGGTGACCCGTCGGGGAGCGGCCCGCGGTTGGGATGCAGCAGACAGCGCTCGGTGGTCACGACCAGGCCCCGGCCGTCGACGGCGACGGCGCCACCCTCGAGCACGAACGGCGCCGTGGTCACCGCCAGATTGAGGTGCCCGGCCAGGCGGGTGGCGATGGTGGCGTCGCGGTCCCAGGGCTCCACCAGCCCGCCCCAGGCGTTGAAGCCGAACTGCACGGCGCTGCGGACCCCGTCGGCACCGCGCACCACGACGGGCCCGCTGTCACGGATCCAGCAGTCGTCGATCGGTTCCTCGACCAGCTCGACGTTCGGCTCGGCGCCGAGCCGGGCCGTGGCGCCGGCCAGTTCACCGACGTCCACGACCACCGTGACCGGCTCGTGGGGCGCGACCGCCCGGACGAGCTCGGCCCAGGCGTCACGGGCCTCCTCGACGTGATCCTCCCAGAACGGGCGTCGCCGCCCGGTGGGCCAGGCCACGAGGGTTCGTTCGTGGCGGTCCGTCTCGGCCGGCATCCGGGTGCCGGACACGTTCAGTCCTGGGCCAGCGCGTGGCAGAAGTCGGTGAACACCTCGACGTAGCGATCGACGTCGTCGGTGGTGTGCTGCACCGAGAGGGTCCACTGCTCCTCGTCGCCGGGGGTCATGAACAGGCCCCGGTTCAATGCCCACGGGTAGGCGGC
>SXMI01000183.1 GCA_005777415.1 Actinomycetota bacterium
ACAAGGAGCCGGTCTTCGACGCGCTCGACACGGTCCGTCTGGCGCTCGGGGCGCTCGGCGGCGTGTACCGCACGCTCGAGTTCCGCACCGAGCGCATGGCGGAAGCCGCCGACTCGCCCTACGCGTCGGCCACCGACCTCGCGGAGCTCCTCGTGCTCGACGGCGTTCCGTTCCGAGAGGCACACGCCGTGGTGGGGGCGCTCGTGCGGCGGTCCCTGGAGGACGGGACCCCCCTCGCCGAGCTGGTCGGGGCCGAACCCCGGCTGGGCGAGCGGGCGGCCGAGCTGCTCGCCCCGGGGGCATCGGTCCGGCGCAGGACGACCCCGGGGGGTGCGGGCCCGGCCCCCGTGGCCATCCAACTGGCGGCGCTCACCGACCGGATCGCAGCTGAGCGGGCCCGACTGTCCGACAGCCTCCGATGACCCGGGCGGCACGCGCTCGGCCGGCTGCACCGAGGGTGGTCCCTGCGTGAAGGGCCCTGGGAGGTGGATGGTCCTCGATGCCGATGACCCGTCCCTCGGCACCAGGACCGACCCGGCGTCGGCTCGAGCTGCGATCGTCGATGCCCGACTGGCACCGGAGTGCGAGCCGTCCCGCCGGCAGGTCCTGGAACTCCTCGACGAACACGGATCCTCGCTGGCGGAACGGACCTGTGTGCCGGGTCACCTCACCGGCTCGGCGCTCGTCGTCGAGGAAGGCTCGGGTGAGGTGCTGGTCCTGTTCCACCGGAAGCTCCAGCGTTGGCTGCAGCCCGGCGGCCACGCCGACGGTGACACCAACCTGGCCAACGTCGCACTCCGTGAGGCGACCGAGGAGACCGGGATCGACGGGCTCCGGGTCGTCACGCCGGCCATCGACCTCGATGTCCACGCCGTGGACCACGGCGACCCGCTCGGCCGGCACCTCCACCTCGACCTGCGCTTCCTCGTACTGGCGCCCGCCGGTTCCCGGCCGGTCGGGAACCACGAGTCGGAGGCCCTTCGGTGGGTCGACCCGGCGGACCTGGCCGGGCTCGTCGACGAGGTCGGAATCCTTCGGCTCGCCGCAGCCGCTCGCCCGGCGTTGGAGCGCCTGGACCGCGGGCCCGCTGCCGGCTCGTGATCGCCTCGGCGCCGGAGCGGCCTCTCAGCCGACGTCACCAGGCGTGGAGCAGCTCTCCATCCGGTTGACCTCGGCGAAGCCGTCGACCGCACGGGACACCTGCCGGTTCGCCTTCACGGTCTCGGTGAACCGGGTCTGCGGATCGGCGCGGAGGCCGTCGGCGTAGGCCTGACGGTCCTCGACGTAGGTCGACCAGTCGTCGAGCCACTCGTTGACCCCGCTGGTGACCCGGCCCTCGTCGTCCGGCACGACCGCACGGAGCTCGCCGATCATCGCGCGGAGTCGGGCGTTGGCGGTGTCGATGACCTCGGCCCGCTCCGTCGCCGTCCTCGAGACGTTCGCCGGCGGGAGGGCGTCCAGGTCGCTCCGGCTCGCGGCACAGATCCGCTCGGCGGCGATCGGGAAACTCCGATCCGCCAGTTCGTCGACCTTGAGCCCGGGGTCGTAGACGAAGAACGCGTAGATCCACATGCCGATCACCAACGCGCTGAACGATCCGGCGGCGACGAACGAGATGACCTGCCGCCGGCTGCGCGGCGGCCGCTGTTCCCCCTCGGGGGCGTCAGGGCTCAACTGCTCGGTGTCGTGACTCACGGCCACAGCATGCCAGCCCACCGGCTTCCACCCGCAGCCGCTCCCTCAGCGTCCGTGGAGACCCCTGCCGGTCCGGCCCCTGTGGCTCCCCCCTGACGTCGCCCCTGCGATCACCACCGAACTCACCCTCGATCACGCGGGACGGAGGTCGGGGTTGGTGCGCCCGGTGCCGTGGTCGTGGTGGCGGAGGCGGCGGCGATCACCACACGGACCCGTCCGTCCTCGGATCGTCGACCTGCGGCGGGCTCGGTGGAGATCACCGAGCCGACCGGCGTCGCCGGTCCGGCGGCCGCGGACGCCGCCATGGTCACCTCGAAACCGGCGTCGAGGAGGCGACGGCGAGCCTGCTCCCCGTCCAGTCCGACCAACGACGGCACGACGCTCCCGCTGGCCGCCGGTCCGGAGATCACCTCGAGGACGACCGTGGACCCGGATACGAGCCGTGTCCCCGGTGGCGGTGACTGGGCGGCGACGGATCCGACCGGCCCCCGCCCCGGCGCTCGGACGACCCGAACGGCGAAACCGGCCCCTTCGACCTCGTCCTCCGCATCGGCGGCGTCCCGGCCGGCGACGGCGGGGACGGCCCTGCGTTCGGGCGGAGCGACCCGCTCGCCGAGCGCAGGGTTCTGTGTCGGTGTGGTCGTGGTGGTGGTGGCCGCCGGGATGGCGTTGGGATCGAAGAGCGGGAACGGCGGGGCATCCCGGACGGCGGCCTCGGTGAACGCGGCCCAGATCCGGGCCGGGTAGGTGCCGCCGGTGACCTCGATCGGCGTGTTGGGCGGGGTCATCGACACGGTCCGGAACGTCCCGTCGTCGTCGCGTCGCGGCTCGGCGAACCCGACCCACACCGCCGTCGCGAGCTGTCGGACGTACCCGCAGAACCAGGCGTCCACGTTGAACTCGCTCGACCCGGTCTTCCCGCCCGCCGGGCGCCCGACCGCGGCCTCCCTCCCGGTGCCTCGGTTGATCACCTCGGGGAGCACCTCGCTCATCTGGCGCGCGACCGTCGGATCGATGGCGACGTCCTGGCGATGCTGGTGCGCGTAGACGAGCGTGCCGTCGGATCGTTCGATCCTGGTCACGTAGACGGGTGCGACGTGGATCCCGTCGTTGGCGAGGGTGGCGTAGGCCGTCGCCATGTCCTCGACCGTGACGTCGTTGGTCCCCAGGACGGCGGCCGGGTTCTCATCGAGCGCCGTGTCGTCGAGGCCGAGGCGCCTCGCCACGTCGAGGGAAGGTACTGCGCCGACATCAGGATCCAGGATCACGTTCGAGAAGCAGGTGTTCGACGAGACGACGAGGCACTCGGCCATGGTCGCGGTGCCGAGCGCACCGCCCGAGACCTCCCAGGTCTCGCCCCCGGGCAGTCGGTGGCTGACCGATCCCGGCGCGTCGTAGCGCCTGGTCATCGGGACCCCGTTCTCAAGGGCTGCGGCCATGACGAACGGCTTGAAGGTCGACCCGGTCTGTCGACCGGACCCACGGGCGAGGTTGGCCTGCCGGTAGCTGTGCGAGCCGAAGTAGTCGGCGCCACCGACCATCGCCACCACGTGGCCCGTTCCCGGTTCGATCGACACCAGTGCCGCATCGGGGGTGCGGGGGTTCACCACCTGCTCCGGGAGCGTCTGGTTGATCGCGGCCACGGCGAGGAACTGCAGGTACGGGTCGATCGTGGTGGTGATGCGGAGACCGCCCCGGTAGAGGTTCACGTACCGCTCGGCATCCGTGGTGCCCAGCAGGTCGGACTCCTGCAGCAGCCATCGCTTCACCTCGTCGACGAAGTGCGGGGCCTGGTAGGGCCGCTGCTCCGGTGGGGGTGCGGGTGGGGCGAGCACCAGCGGCTCGGACCGGGCGGCGGCAGCAGTCGCCGGATCGACGATGCCGAGCTCCTCCATCCTCGACAGCACGACGTTGCGGCGCTCGGTCGCCCGCTCGGGTGAGGTCCGCGGGTCGTAGGTCCCGGGCGCGCGGACCAGGCCGGCGAGCAGCGCCGACTGCGCCAGGGTCAGCTCGCCGACCGGGACCCCGAAGAAGTTCCGGGCCGCCGCGTCGACCCCGTAGGCGCCGTCCCCGAAGTAGATCGTGTTGAGGTACTGCTCGAGGATGACCTCCTTGGAGTAGTTGCGCTCGAGCGCCAAGGCGATCGACGCCTCCTCGAGCTTGCGCTGGATGGTCCGCTCGGGCGTGAGGAGCGCGTTCTTGACGTACTGCTGCGTGATCGTCGAGCCACCCTCGGACACCCCACCCGCCTGGGCGTTGGCGCCGGCGGCCCGGGCGATGGCCCTGGCGTCGATGCCGTCGTGGGTCCAGAAGCGGCTGTCCTCGATCGCGACGATCGCATCCCGCATGGTCACCGGCACCTCGGCGAGCGGCACGACCCGTCGGTTCTGCTCCTGGAGCACGGTCAGGACGTCACCGTTCGCATCGAGCAGCACCGAGGGCTCTGCGTTGACGGGGAGCGCCAGCGGGGGAGCGTCGCGGCCGGAGCCGCAGGCGGGCAGGCCCAGGACGATGGCAGCCGTTGCGACCAGGACGACGCCGGTTCGACGCCACACCACCCGACGGCGCGGTCCGTTCCGCTGCCACCGGTTCCGCTGGTCGTCCCGCACCCCACGATTGTGCCGTGCCGCCGGCCGAGGATGGCGGCACGGCCCGGTCGCCGGGTGTCGGTGCCGCGATCACCGACCGGGCGCGGCACTACGATCCGGTCGCCTGAGGAGGTGTCACGTGTCGAGCCAGGACCGCGATCGCGCCGCTGCGACCCTGAACGATCTGGTCGAGCGGGGGCTCGTGCAGGACACCACGGAACGAGGCGCCCTCGTGGATCGCCTCGCTGAGGGCTCGATCGGCGTCTACTGCGGCTTCGACCCGACCGCGACGTCCCTGCACATCGGGAACCTCCAGTCGATCATGCTCCTGCGGCGGTTCCAGGAGGCGGGCCATCGGCCGATCGCGCTCGTCGGCGGTGCCACGGGCATGATCGGCGACCCGTCGGGCCGGAGCGAGGAGCGGCAGTTCCTCGACCCCGAAGTCCTCGACGCGAACCGGGTCGCCATCGGAGAGCAGTTGGGGCGATTCCTCGACGTCGGTCCGGGTGGCGTGGGCCTCTTGGTCGACAACCGGTCCTGGACCGAAGGGGTCAGTGTCCTCGAGTTCCTGCGCGACGTGGGCAAGCACGTGACCGTCAACACGATGCTCGCCAAGGAGTCGGTCAGGGGGCGGATCGACCGGGAGTCGGGCATCTCGTTCACGGAGTTCTCCTACATGCTGCTGCAGGCGAACGACTTCCTGGAGCTCCACCTCCAGCATGGCTGTGACCTCCAGGTCGCCGGGTCCGACCAATGGGGCAACATCACCGCCGGGATCGACCTCATCCGTCGTCGCACCGGACACCATGTGCACGGCCTGACCGCCCCGTTGATGGTCCGGGCCGACGGGACGAAGTTCGGCAAGAGCGAGGGGCAGAACGTCTGGCTGTCGTCGCTGCTCACCTCGCCGTTCCAGCTCTACCAGCACTTCCTCAACGTCGGCGACGAGGACGTGGAGTCCTTCCTCCTGCGCCTGACCCTGCTCCCGGTCGACGAGTGCCGCTCGATCGCGGCCGCCCACCAGGCCGACCCGGCAGCCCGCCAGGGTCAGCGCCAACTGGCACGAGCGGTCACCTCACTCGTCCACGGGGCCGAGGTGCTCCCGGCGGTGGAAGCGGCCAGCGCGGTGCTCTTCGCCGGGGCCCCGATCGGCGAGCTCGATGATCCGGCGCTCGAACTGCTGGCTGGCGAGATCCCGACGACGAACTGCACCCGGAGCGAGGTGGTCGGCGCCGATGTGTTCGAGCGTCTGGTCGCCGCCGGCCTGGCCCGCTCCAAGGGCGAGGTGCGGCGCAATCCGTCGGGCTACTCCGTCAACGGCGTGCCGGTGGCCGATCGGTCCCCCGAACTCGCCGAGTCCGATCTCCTGAGGCAGCGGTTCGTGCTCCTCCAGCGAGGCCGCAAGTCCCACCACCTGCTGCGTCTGCAGCCCTGAGGGCGGATCCCCGCCTGAGCACACGCTCGGCCGGGTGACGCCCGTCTCTCCGCCCCGAGTTGACTCGGTCGCGGTGGACCGATAGCTTGGCCACTCGCCCCGGTGCGCCGCTCGGCCACCGAGGTACTGGAACCCCTGGCAGCCTCGGCTCCACGTTCCGGCTGGGTCCCCTGCGGGAGGCCGAGCGATCCTTGACAACGGAAGAGAGGATGCCAAAAGGCGAGTGCGGGCGTCCGCGCGCCGGGAGACCGGTGCTCGGACGACCCTTCAATTCAATATGCACTTTCCGGACATCCCCCCGTCTCACGGGGGGAAGCCAGAACTGTGCCAGTCGGCAGAGGGCAGCCAGCCCGATGCC
>SXMI01000184.1 GCA_005777415.1 Actinomycetota bacterium
GGCTCCGGCCCCGGCCCCGGCGGCGCAGCCCGCGCCGGCAACCGAGTCGGATCCGCCGGCGCGACGCGGCCTGGTCGGGCGCTGATCCCGGAACGCTGATCCCCGGGCGCTGATCGCCCGGCGCTGATCGCCCGGCCCGGCTGCGGCCGGTCCTGTGGGACCGACCGTGCTCAGCTGACGAGCAGACCGAGGCCGACGACGACGACGCTCAGCGCCACGCCGACGAAGGCGGCGATGACGACGGCCGCCAGGAGGAGCAGCAGTCCGGAACGGAGTCGGGTCGAGGCCGCGATGTTGACCCGTCGGGCATCGGATTGCCGTCGCGCGGAACTGGGTTCGGTCACAGGCGACCCCGGGCCGGCGGGAGGGTTCGTGGCAGGCTGAGGTGCCGGTGGTCGACCGAAGATCGCGATGCCGGCCACCACGGATGCGACCAGCACCAGCACGACTCCGACGACGACGGCGACCATGACGGACATCAGCGTACCGAACCCTCCTGCCGCAACCGGACCCCCGGACGGTGATCCCGTCGGGGGTCGACTTCGACGGCGTCGGCGGCTGTGGTGGTCCGTGGCGGCACTGGTGCTCCTGGCGGCCCTGCTGGCCGCCGCTCTGCTGGTGCCGCTGCCGTACTTCCTGATCCAGCCCGGATCGGTCCGACAGGCCGACCCGCTGGTGGAGGTGCAGGGCGCCCCGACCTTCGAGCATCCCGGCGAGGTCCTGTTCACGACGGTCTACATCGACCAGGCGACGGTCGGCCTGCTGATCCGGGGAGCGCTCGACGATGCCTTCGAGGTCCGGACCGAGGAGGAGATCTACGGCAAGGAGGGCCGGGACGGCAGCAAGCAGTTCAACCAGCAGCGGATGGATCTCTCCAAGCTGGTCGCCACCAAGGTGGCCCTCGAGTACCTCGGCTATCCGGCGGAGCTCACCGGCTCGGGCGCGCGGGTGCTCGGCGTGGCGCCCGGTTCACCGTCGGCCGGTGTGATCGATCCCGGTGAGGTGATCGTCGAGGTCGACGGCCGACCGGTCCGGATGCCGGACGACATCGCAGCCGCCCTGTCGGGCCGGGTCCCCGGCGACGTCGTGGCGGTGGTCGTCCGGGGCCCCGAGCCCGGGTCGGGGACGCGGACCGAGTCGGTGCGACTGGCAGCGGCGCCGGATGACCCGTCCCGCCCCGTCCTGGGGGTTTCGGTCGACGTCGCGGAGCCGACGATCGACTCGCCCGTCCAGGTGCGGATCGACTCGGGCGAGGTGACGGGGCCCTCAGCAGGCTTGGCCTGGGCGCTCGCCGTGGTGGACCGACTCGTGGAGCCATCGCTGACCGAGGGTCGCGACGTGGCCGTCACCGGTGAGATCCTGGCCGACGGCTCGGTCGGTCCGATCGGCGGGATCGCCCAGAAGGTCGCAGCCGTCAAGCGCGCCGGCGTCGACCTGTTCCTCTACCCGGCGGCGACGCCCGAGGCGGAACGCGCCGAGATCGAGGCGATCGCCGGTGACGAACTGGAGCTGCGTGCCGTGCGGACGCTCGACGAGGCCATCGAGGTCCTCCATCCCGGGGGCGTCCGGCCGACCCAACCCTGATCGTCCGTCGCTGCGCCGGATCACGGGTCCGCCGGTGCCAGCCGTGCGTTCCGTAGCATCCCCGCCATGGCCGACCCCATCCCCGACGCACCGGGCCTCGGTCCCGAGGACCTGACCGCCGCAGACTTCTCGAAGTCCAAGCGCGGCTACGACCCGGTCGAAGTGACCACCCTGCTGGGTCGAGGCGCCGACGCCCTCCGGGCCTGGCAGGAACGGGATCGTCGCCTGCAGGAGCGGATCACCACGCTGTCGGCCGAGCTCGACGCGGCGCTCGACATCGATGAGCAGCGCATCACCGAGGCGTTGGGGTCGGAGACCGCCCGGATCATCGCGGCGGCCCGTGACGCGGCGGCGTCGATCCGCAACCGGGCCACCGCCGAGTCGGCGGCGTTGCTCGAGGAGGCGGACGCCGCCGCCGAGGAGACCCGTCAGGCGCTCGAGGAGGAGCTGACGGCGGCGCGGAGCGAGGCCGAACGACTCCGGACCGAGGCGACGCTCGAGACCTCGGAGCTCCGGAGGGAGGCCGAGGAGTTCGCCGAGCGGACCCGGTCGAGCGCGCAGGCGACTCACGACGAGCTCGTCGCCGCGGCCCAGGCGGTCCTCGCCGAGCGGACCGCCGAGGCGGAGGCGGCCGCGGCGGCGATCCGTGAGACCGCCGAGGTCGAGCGCGACGCCGCCCGCGCCGACGGGGAACGGATCCGTGAGGATGCCCGCGCCGCAGCCGAGGCCGATGAAGCCCAGGCCATGGAGGCCGGCCGGGCGATCGTCGACGAGGTTCGCGAGTGGCGGGAGAACCAGATCGAGCGGATCCGGCGGCGTCACGAGGATGCGCTCCGCCAGGTCGAAGCGGTCCGCGCCGAGCGCGACCGGCTCGTGTCCGCCATTCGAGGGGTCGGCACCACGCTCGACGGGACGGTGGGCGACCTGGTCGGCGACGATGCTGCGGACGACCTCTTCGAGGCGCCGCCGCACGTGTCCATCGACGACTTCGTGGTGCAGTTCCC
>SXMI01000185.1 GCA_005777415.1 Actinomycetota bacterium
CCTGACCTTCCCCATGGTCTACGCGCCCCACGAGCGCTGGATCCTGCCGTTCAGCCACGACGAGGTCGTGCACGGGAAGGGGTCGCTGCTCACCCGGATGCCGGGGGACGACTGGCAGCGGTTCGCGAACCTCCGGGCGCTCCTCGCCTGGCAGTGGTGCCACCCGGGACGACAGCTGCTCTTCATGGGCGGTGAGCTGGCCCAGGTGCGCGAGTGGTCCCACGACCGGGAGCTCGACTGGTGGCTGCTCGGCGATCCCGCCCACGACGGCGTCCGCCGGCTCGTCGCGGCCCTCAACGACCTCCAGGCCCGGCTGCCGGCCCTGTGGGTCGGCGACGACGACCCGTCGGGGACCTGCTGGTGGCTCGACGCCGACGACCGCGAGCAGTCGGTGTGCTCGCTGGCGAGGGTCGACCCCGACGGCGGCGGACTGGTCGTCGTCGCCGCCAACCTGACCCCGGTGCCGCGCCCCGGGTACCGGCTCGGAGCGCCCCGGCCGGGGGACTGGCGGGTCGAGTGCTCGACCGACGACACCCGGTTCGGCGGCAGCGGCCACGAGGTCGTGCCCGGGGGAGGCACCGTGGTGTCGACGGACCCCGACACGCCCTGGCAGGGCCAACCCGGCTCGCTGCTCCTCACCCTGCCGCCGCTGGCCGTTGTGGTCCTGGCCCCCGACACCTGAGGTGCGCCGGCCGGAGGTGCGTCCGGGCTCGGTATCGTGTCCGCCGGGGTCGGCGTGCGGGCCCGCGGAGGGTGACGAGGTGACGGATCGACAGCCGGAGGACGGGGACCTGGTCACGGTCGCGATCCCCGTGCGCAACGAGGGGGCGACGATCCGCCGCTGCCTGGAGTCGGTCCTCGCCCAGACCCATCGCCACCTGCAGGTCCTCGTGGTGGACGGCGAGTCGACCGACGACACGGTGGCGATCGTCGAGGAGTTCGCCGCCCGCGACCCGCGGGTCGAGTTGCTCGTCAACCCGCAGCGGATCGTGCCGAGCTCGCTCAACCTGGCGCTCGAGGCGGCGCAAGGCGTCTGGTGGGTCCGCAACGACGGGCACTCGACCCTGCCGCCCGACTACGTCGAGCTGGCCGTGGCGCACCTGCGGACCGGCCGGTGGGGCGGGGTCGGCGGCCGCAAGGACGCCGTGGCCGACACCGACGAGGGCCGGGCGGTCGCCGCGGCGCTCGCGTCGCCGTTCGGAGTCGGCAACAGCACCTACCACCACGGCACGGACGAGCAGGCGGTCGACCACGTCCCGTTCGGCGCCTACCCGGTGGCCGTCCTCCGCGAGCTGGGCGGTTGGGACGAGGACATGGTCACCAACCAGGACTACGAGTTCGACTACCGGGTCCGGCTGTCGGGACGTGAGCTCCTGTTCGACCCGGCGCTGCGGATCGACTGGCGGTGCCCGTCGAGCATCCGGGCGTTCGCCCGTCAGTACCGGCGCTACGGCCGGGGCAAGGTCAACACCCTGCTGCGCCACCCCGAGTCCGGGGCCGTGCGGCACTACGTCGCCCCGGCGCTCGTCGCCGGCCTGGTCGTCGGGGCGGTCCTGATGCCGTTCCGCCGGCTCCGGTCGTTGGCCCTCGCCCCCTTCGTGGCGTACGGCCTGGCCCTGACGGCCGCCTCGGCGCTCGCCGCCCGGACCGTCCGGGGGATCCGGTCCCGGCTGGCGCTCCCGGCGGCGTTCGCCGCCATGCACCTCAGCTGGGGCGCCGGGTTCTGGGAGGAGCTGTGGCGGGTCCGGCGGGAGCACGGGTGGGGGGCGGTGGCCCGCATCCTGCGAGGCGGTCGCTGACGGTACGTTGCGGTGGTGGAACCGACGACCGCCACGACCTGCACCTGGCACCCCGACCGACCGGCCGGCGTGCGCTGCCAGCGGTGCGAACGGCCGATCTGTCCCGCCTGCATGGTGCAGGCCTCGGTCGGGTTCCACTGTCCCGAGTGCACCCGGGCCCGACCTCAGCAGGTCGTCACCGCCCGGGACCACTGGTCGACCGGCGCCGACGACCCGATCGTGGGCAAGGTGCTCATCGGGCTCAACGTGGCGCTCTTCGCCGTCGCGGCGCTCGCCGCCGGCTCGCTCAGCCGGACCGGTGGCCCGGTGTTCGAGCGGCTCGTCACCTGGGGTCCGTTCGTGGCCGACGGCGAGTGGTGGCGGCTGGTCACCGGTGCGTTCCTGCACTCCGGCCCCATCCACCTGGCCATGAACATGTTC
The DNA here is from genome assembly GCA_005777415.1 of Actinomycetota bacterium. Lineage (GTDB taxonomy): Bacteria > Actinomycetota > Acidimicrobiia > Acidimicrobiales > Microtrichaceae > SXMI01. Next base: position 2,220 of record SXMI01000185.1, read on the forward strand.
CTCCTGTGGTTGCTCGCCAAGGAGCTCGAGCCGGCGCTGGGGCATGTGAACTTCGGCCTCTGTTACGCCGTGTCCGTGCTCGGCGGGGCGCTCGGGGTGGTGTTGTTGTCGCCGAACGACCCGACCCTGGGGGCATCGGGCGGCGTCTTCGGCCTGATGGGGGCGCTCGTGGTCCTCCAGCTGCGGGCGAAGCAGAACCCGTGGAACTCCGGGGTCGGTGGCCTGGTCGCCGTCAACCTGGTCCTGACCTTCGCCCTGCCCGGCATCTCGATCGGCGGCCACCTCGGCGGACTGCTCGCCGGCGCCGTGGCCGGTGCGGTGGTCCAGCCGGTGCGCTGGCCGCAGACCTCGGCCGGGGTCCGCACCGGGTTCCTGACCCTCTTCGGGGTGGGGCTGTTCGTCCTGGCGGTCGTGGCAGCGGGCGCACTCGCCGCCGACCTGAGCAGCTTCCGGTTCTGATCGACCCCGAGCGGGTCCGGTCAGCCGGCCGCGGGCACGGCGTCAGCCGGCGGCGGGAGCCGCGTCAGCCGGCGGCGGGAGCGGCGTCGTGACGGAGGGAGTCGGCGACCACCGACTGCAGGTTCACCAGGTTCCGCCTCCAGATCCGGCCCAGGACCGGCCGGGCGCACGTGGCACCCACCGGCCCGCCCATCCACCAGGGGAAGGTCAGCTCCTCGGTCCAGGTGAACCGGGACCGACGGCCTCCGTCGAGGGGCTCGAGGCGGAACACCCCGGAACCCGTCACCATGCCGACGTGGCGGACCCCCATGGCCCGGCCCGGATCCCACTCGGTGATCTCCATGTGGTCGACCAGACGGAACGGGCCGACCGCCGTGTCGCAGTCGAAGGTGGTGCCGACCCCCGAGGTGGTGGGGGAGGTGAAGCGGATGGCCACTGCGTCCTCCATCCACTCGACGTGGCTGGCGATGTCCTCCACGCAGGCCCAGACCTGTTCGGTGCTGGCATCGAGTTCGACGGAGACGGTGAGTTCGGCCACGACCCGAGGCTACGGCCGACCCGCCCGTCCGCCGAGCCGGCCCCAGGCCGCCGTGACTCCGGTCACCCGGTTCGTGCGGTGACGCCAACGGGCACCACCATGGACGAGTGAGCACCCCCAGCACCACGCCCGCCGATCTCCTCGCCCCCGGCGACGTCGTCCGGGACACCACGCCGCACCCGGTGGACGGCGTGCCGGGTCGGTCGACGACGACGATCCCCGAGGCCTGGCGGGTGCTGTACGCGTTCGGCGGGACGACGATGGCCACGGCCATCCGGGCGGCGATCGCCGCGGTCGACCGGCCCGACCTGTCGCTGGTGTCCGCCGATGCGACCTTCTGCCAGGCGGTCCCGTGCGGTCCGGTGGCCGTCCAGGTGGAGGTGCTGCGCCAGGGCCGCTCAGGTGCCCAGGCGGTGGCCCGTCTGTGGGCGCTCGATTCCGCCGACGACCGGCCCGGTGGTCCGGGGGACCCGGCCGGGCCGGTACGCAGCGACCTGGTGGTCACCTGCGTGCTCGGCCGCCGGGACCCCGACTCGCCGTTCCGGCTGCAGGGGGCCGAGCCGCCGTCGGTCGGCGGCCCGGAGGACTACCCGCCCCGGCCGACGGTTCCCGACAACCCGTTCGCCGACATCCCGTACCACCGACAGACCGACTGGCGGCTCGCCGACGGACAGATGTACTGGGGCCGCACCGACGTCCCCCCGGGCGAGCCGCGAGCGGCCTCGTGGTTCCGGTTCCACACCTCACCGATGACCGGTGAGGGCTGCTGGGAGCCCGGCGTGGTGGCCGTCCCGGGCGACGTGCTGGGCCCGGCCGTGGGTGCCGGAATCGGTTCGGCGCAGGGTCACTTCCTGATCCTCTCCCTGCAGATCGGCCTGCGGATCGTCGACGAGGTCCGCACCGAGTGGATCCTGCAGCACACGCGGGCGCAGACGGCCACCGACGGCTACGCGAGCGGGACGGCCGAACTGTGGGACCAGGACCGCCGGCTGGTGGCCCTCGCCCACCAGATCGCCAAGATCCAGCCGTTCACGATCCCCGGGTCCTGATCCTCCCGGGCGCGCTGCTGCCCCGGAGCGGGGCTCCGGGGCAGCAGTTGGTCAACGGGGGAACGGGTCAGCCCTGCTGGCGTCGGCGGGCCAGGGCGGACCCGCCGACGGCCAGGGCGCCGACCCCGACGATGCCGGCCCCGGCCAGGGCCAGGACGGCGCTGCCGCCGGTGAAGGCCAGCTCGCCCTCGGGCTCCTGCTCGACGACCGGGGTCGCCTGCTCACCCTCGACCTCGGGCACCGTGGTGGTCGTCGTGGTCGTGGTGGTGGTCGTCGTGGTTCCCTCGGGCTCGGTGTCGGGATCTGGGGTCGTGCCCGGGTCCAGGAGCGGGTCGTCCAGGATGTCCGGGTCGAGCGGCGTCCCGTTCACGTCCGGGTCGCCGGGGTCGAGGATCGGGTCGTCCAGGATGTCGGGGTCGAGCGGCGTCCCGTTCACGCCTGGGGTCCCGTCCTCGACGACCAGGTCGTCCAGGATGTCCGGGTCGATGGCGGACAGGTCGATCCGCTCGGGCTTCTGGAGCAGCTCCTCGATCGCCGGACCCGTGGGGCAGGCGGGGAGAGCGAACGGGCAGTCCGCCGAGGCGGCGGCGGCGAGCGGGCCGGCGCCGATGAACCCGGCGGCGACGGCGGTGAGGGCCAGTCGACCGGCGAGGCGGCGGATCCGGCGGTTGGTGGTGGAGGAGGAGTTGTTGGTGGTCACGGTGCGTTCCTTTCGCCCGACGCCGGTCGTTCGCCGGCGTTCGGGGGTCCAGACCCGTGTCCCCGCAGTTCGTGACCACTTTTTCTGGGAATCCCTCCGGACGGTCGTCCCGGCGGCGTGACCCGTCGAAGGGTCAGCTGCCCGTGGGCCGCAGGTAGGTCGAGACGTGGCGGGCGCCCAGCGGGTCGAACGGCTCCCCGGCCCACCCGCCGGAACGGTCGACGAGCTGAAGTCCGGCCTCCTCGCACCACGAGTCGAGCGTGGTGGCCTCCACCGGGACGATCCGCCAGGGCCGTACCCGGGGGGCCTCGCCGTCCCGCAGCTCGATGTGTGCGCCCGTGACCTCGGCCCCGGCGTCGCCCGGCCGGGCGTCGGTGGCGATCAGCCTCACCCCGGCCGCCGTCACGTCGCGGACGCTCAGGGTCCGGGCACGGGTGTCCACCGGCGCCGGGATGAAGCACTCCACGACGAGGTGCCCGCCGGGCCGCAAGGCGGCGACGGAGCGTTCCACGCACGAGCGCTGCTCGTCGGCGTCCGCCAGGTTGCAGAGCAGGTTGTTGGCGGCCAGGACCAGGTCGACCGCTTCATCGGGCCAGACCGACCCGTCGGCCACATCGCCGAGCACCGTGGCGACCCGCCCGGCGGGGTCCTTGCGGCGCAGGGCGTCGAGCATCTCCGGCGATGCGTCCAGCCCGGTCACCCGGCAGCCGGCGGCCTCGAGGCCGAGTGCCAGTCGTCCGGTGCCGACGCCGAGCTCCAGCACCCTGCCACCGCCGCAGCGGTCGGCGAGCGCCCGCACCGCCGCCTCGGTGTCGAGCTCCTCGGGGTACCACTCGTCGTAGACGTCGGCGAAGCTGCGGCCGTAGGTGCCCGCGTCGAACGGGTCGGGCCCGTGGGGTGGGACGTCGTCGCCGGCCATCCGCCCAGTCTGTCGGCGTGGGAGGATGGGCGCTGTGACGGGAGCGGGACTCGGCGACCAGAGCGCACCGGGCGCACCGACGGCGGGCGTGGCGGTCGCCCGGGGCGACGACCCGCTCCCCCCGGAGCCTCCCGCCCCACTCGGTGCCGACGGCCCGCTGGCCGTGGTCCGTCCCGTGGGCGTGCTGGGCGTCCTCGACGGTGGCTTCGAGCTGCTCCGGTTCCGCTTCCCGGGGCTGGTCGGCGTCGCCGCTGCCGTGTTGCTGCCCCTCCAGCTCGCCGAACTCCTCGTCGTGCTCGGATCGAGCCGATCGACGGGCACCGACCCGCTCACGACGCCGGCGTCGTTCGAGTTCCTGGCATCGAGCTCGGCCGCGGGCGGGTGGTCGGTGCTGTTCGCGCTGGCCGGGGCGCTCGCGCTGACCTGGGTGGGCCTGGTCGTCGGGACGCTCGTGGCGTCCTGGTGGTCCGGGGTAGACCTCCCTGTCGGTCGGGCGGTGGGAGTCGCCGCCCGCCGGTGGTGGGTGGTCCCGGTGCTGACGGCGTTGACCCTGATGGTCAAGGTGCCTGCGGCCTGTGTCGCCGGCGTCGGGTTCGTCGTGGCCGACGCCTTCGTGTTCACCGCCGCGGTGGCCGCCGGGGCCGAACGGCTCGGCCCGCTCGCCGCGCTCCGGCGTGCGTTCGACCTGAGTCGCCGCAGCCCGTGGATCGCGCTGGGAGTCGTGGCCGGCGGGCTGTTCCTCACCGTCGTGGTGCAGATGGTGGTCCTGGCCGGGCCACTGCTGTTGATCCAGAGCCTGGGAGTCGGTGGCACCGTGGCGCTGGTGGTCCAACAGGCCGCCGGACTGGTGGTGCTCGTCACCGTTCCGCTGACCTCGTGCATCGCGGCCCGGGCCTGGATCGAGTTCCGGTGCCGCGCCGAGGGTGCCGACCTCGAGGATCGGATGGTGCTCCGTGGTCTGCACTGAGGTGGTGACCGACGACGTCGAGCGGGTCATGTCGGACCCGGCGTTCGACTACACGCCGTCGTGGCTCGACCGGGCGCTCGAGCGGATCGCCGAGTTCCTGGGCGATCTGGTCTCGCCCTCCTTCGGCGGCGCCGGCGGCACCTTCGGGGGAGGTGTCGGCGGGGTGGTGGCCTGGCTGTTCGTCGTCGCGGCCCTGGTGGCCGTCGTGGTCGTCGTCGTCGTGGCGGTGCGCAACCGGGTGCGCCGGCCCGAGGTGACCGAGGAGTCCACGGTCGACGTCGAGCACCGCCGTCCGGCGGCCGAGTGGGCTGCCGATGCGGCGCGCTTCGAGGCCGAGGGCGCCTGGGCCGAGGCGGTCCGGGCCCGCTACCGGGAGCTCGTCCGCCGGCTCGTGGATGCCCGCTCGCTCCCGGACGTCGCCGGCCTCACGACGACCGAGCTGCGCCGCGAGCTGGACCGCACGACCCCGTCCGCATCCGGCGACTTCGACCTGGTCTCGACGGTGTTCGAGGCGGCCTGGTACCGCCTGGAGCCGGTCGGCCCGGGCGATCTCGGCGGGTTGCGGGAGGCGGCGGCCCGGGTGCTGCAGGCACCCCGGGTCCCCTCCGGTGGCGGAGCGCCGTTGGAAGCGGTCGGAGGGGTGCGGCTGTGAGGTCCGGACGGGGCAGCGTGCTCACGCTGGTCGTGGTCGTCCTGGCCGTCGTCGTCGTGGTGGTGTCGCTCGGCACCACGCCGCCACCGCCGTTCGACGCCACGTCGACTGCACCGTCCGGGTATGCCGCCCTCGCCCGGATCGTCGCCGACCGCGGCGCCGACTGGGAGAGCCGGACGGCGACCTCGGTCGCCCAGCAGGGGTACGGGCCGGGGGACGTGCTGGTGGTCCCGGCACCGGACCTGGCCTCGTTCGAGGAGCTCGGAGCCTTCCGTGAGGCCGCCGAGGCCGGAGCGGTCGTGGTGTTCGGCTCGCCGCCCCCCGATCCCGACGCGCTCCTCGGCGAGGGCGACCTCGGGCCCCTCGCCGGTGACCCGATCGCCGGGACGGGCCCCGATGATGACCTCCTGGCCCGACAGCCGGCGTCACCGACCGATCCCGGCGTCTGCGACGTCGCCGAGCTGGCGGCGCTGGGCCCGATCGACACCTGGTTCACCGCTCCGATCCCGGTCGAGGGTCGGTCGTCCTGCTTCGGCGACGGCACCGACGCGTACCTGGTCGTCGAGCCCGTGGGCGCCGGTCGGGTCGTCACGCTCTCCGGCCCCGAGCTCCTCGCCAACGCCAGGCTCTGGCCCGACAAGGAGGGCGGCGGGCGGCCGCTCGACAACGCCGCCGTGCTGGTCGAGCTCGCCGGTCTGGGGGCCGGCGCCGGCCCGCCGGAGGCCGGCGGACGGCGCATCACCTTCGTCCGGGCCGAGCCGAGCCCTGACCCGGCGGCTGCCGCCGGTCAGCCGACCAACCCCATCGGGTTCCTGCCCGACGGAGTCCGGGTGGCGCTCGTCGCAGGCGTCGTTGCGTTCTGCTGCTACGCCTGGTTCCGGGCCCGTCGCCTGGGACGGGTGGTGCGGGAGCCGGCCCCGGTCCGCATCGCCGGTTCGGAGCTGGTCGTCGCCGTCGGGGAGCTGGGCCGTCGACGCGGTGCCACGGGTCGGGCCGCGGCGGTACTGCGGGCGGAGTTCGCCCGGCGGGTCGGTCCGGCCGCCGGACTCGGTCCCGCCCCCGACCCCGGCCGGCTGGTGGACTGGTGCGCGCGGCAGAGCGGCCGGTCCGCCGACGAGGTGGCGACGCTGTTGATCCGTGAGGTGACGGGCCCCGAGGCGCTCGTCCGACTGGCCGGTGCGCTCGACGCTCTGGAGGAGGAGGTCTCCCGTGTCCGACAACCCCGTTGAGCAGGTACCCCCCGACGGGCCCGACCCGAGGGCGGCGGTGCTGGCCGTCCGCGACGAGGTGGCCAAGGTCGTCGTCGGCCAGGAGGGTGTGGTGTCGGGCCTCGTCACCGCTCTGCTCATCCGGGGCCACGTCCTGTTGGAGGGCGTGCCCGGGGTCGCCAAGACGCTGATCGTCAAGGCCCTCGCCCGGTCGCTCGACCTGGACACCAAGCGGGTGCAGTTCACCCCCGACCTGATGCCCTCCGACGTGACCGGCCAGCTCGTGCTGGATCCCGGCACGACGGTCGGCATGCGGTTCCGGGAGGGCCCGATCTTCACGAACCTCCTCCTCGCCGACGAGATCAACCGGACCCCGCCGAAGACCCAGTCGGCCCTGC
>SXMI01000186.1 GCA_005777415.1 Actinomycetota bacterium
CCGCCTGCCGTCGGGCCCGGGCGGCGGCAGGGTCGTCGGAGGGGGTCGCCGCCGACGCGGCGGCCCACTCGGCGTCGATCGCGAGCACGAGGGCGGCGGTGGCGGGGTGTTCGGCGCGACGGGGATCCAGCTGGGCGTCGACGAAGGCGTCGACGCCCCCGGCGGCCGAGGCGACCAGGTCGGGCGTCGGGCCGAACGAGAACCGACGGGCGAGCGCCAGACCCGCCGGCAGTCCGGCCGGAACCGTGGTGCTCGTCGTCGGCGGGAGGGTCGTGGTGGGACGGGGGCGGGGCCGGACCGGAGCGGGCGGGACGACGGGCCGGCACGCCGCCGTGACCCCGCAGGCGGCGAGCGCCACGAGCAGGTGTCGTCGGTCGAGCTCCAGGGCCATGCGGCGACCGTATCGGCGCCGAGGTGAGAGCAGGTTGAGAACTTCCCGTGCGGCCGTCCTCCCGTCCGTGACGATGCGGCTACCGTCCCCGGCGTGACCGCACAGCACGCCGACGCCCTCGTCCTCTTCGGGATCACCGGTGACCTGGCCTACAAGAAGCTGTTCCCGGCCCTCTACCACTTGGTGGAGAACGGGCGCATCGACGGCCCGATCGTGGGCGTGGCCTCGACCGACATGTCGATCGCCGACCTGCAGTCCCGGATCGTCGCCTCGCTCGGCGAGGCGGACACGGCGATCGACGACCGGGTCCTGCACGACCTGTTCGGCCGGCTCCACTACGTGTCGGGCGACTACCGCGACGACGCCACCTTCGATCAGGTCGCCACCCTCGTGGCCGACTGTCAGCTGCCCGTCTGCTACCTGGCGATCCCGCCGTCCCTGTTCGCGACCGTCACCGAGGAGCTGGCGCGTGTCGGGATCGCGGACCGGGCCCGGCTCGTCCTCGAGAAGCCGTTCGGTCGGGACCTGGAGTCGGCCCGCGAGCTCAACCGGATCGTCCTGGCGGCGGTGCCCGAGGAGCGCGTCTACCGGATCGACCACTTCATCGGGAAGGAGCCGGTGCTGAACCTGCTCGTCTTCCGGTTCGCCAACGCGCTGATGGAGCCCATCTGGAACCGTCGTCACGTCGCCCGGGTCGAGGTGACGATGGCCGAGGACTTCGGCGTGGAGGGGCGTGGGAAGTTCTACGACTCGGTCGGGGCGTTGCGCGACGTGGTCCAGAACCACCTGCTGCAGGTCGTCAGCCTCCTCGCCATGGAGCCGCCCGTGTCCCTGGACTCCGACGCGCTGCGCGACGAGCACACCAAGGTGATCAGCGCCACGTCGGTCAAGGACGTCTCCAAGGTGATCCGCGGCCAGTACGTCGGCTTCCGTGAGGAGGACGGCGTGGCGGCCGACTCCGACACCGAGACGTTCATCGCGATGGAGCTGGCGATCGACACCTGGCGGTGGGCCGGGGTGCCGTTCCTCATCCGGACCGGCAAGGCCCTGCCGCAGACGGTCACCGAGGCGTGCGTGATCCTCCACGCGCCACCGAAGCTGCTGTTCGCCGACCAGGACGAGCGGGTGCAGCCGAACCGCTTCCGGTTCCGGCTCGGTCCCGACGCCATGGTGCAGTTGGAGTTGCAGTTCAAGGCCCCCGGCGAGGAGATGCGCAGCCGGACCGTCGATCTGGACGTCGACGGCCGTCTGGCCCCGTCGGGTGCCCCGGCCTACGAGCGGCTGCTCGGTGACGTGATCGAGGGCGACGCCCGCCTGTTCGCCCGACAGGACACCGTCGAGGAGTCGTGGCGGGTCGTTCAGTCGATCCTGGACAACCCCCGCCCGGTCGTGCCCTACTTCCGGGACAGCTGGGGCCCGCCCGAGGCGTTCAGCGTCGTCCCCGGCGACGACGACTGGATCCCGAGCTCGGCACCGCACCAGGACTGAGCGGGGCGGCTCCGGCCAGGTCGAAGCTGAACCGATCGCCGACCCGGCTGAGCCGGGCGATCGGCAGGTCGGGGAGCGCACGGTCGGTCACGACCACCACCCGGTCGGCGTGCGCCGCCGCCGCTCCGGCCACCGCTGTCAGCCACGCGTTCGTCCCGTCGCGCGTCCCGGCCGGAGCGCACACCACGGACCTCGTCACGATGTCGTCCTCGAACGCGGCCTGCTCCTCGTCGGGCAGCGCCCACTTGAGCGACGGGTCGGCGACGACCGCAACGGTCACGTCGGGGTGCTCCCGGCGCAGGTCGCCCACGGCGGCGTGCAACTGGGCGAGCGAGGGCGCGGTCCGGCGCCACCCGGCGACGGTGTCGGCGTCGAGCAGGACGGTGGTCCGCTCGGCGGGGGGCCGAGGAGCGGGAGGGGTCACGGGAGGAACGTACTCGCCCCGCCCGTAGGATCTGCGGGCATGTCGAACCCCGCCGATGCCGAACCACCCGTCCCCGCCGCCCCGGGCAACGCCCACCTCCCACGCGGGTTCACCGACGACCCGTCGGCCTCGGTGGCCGAGGGGTTCGCCCGGCCGTCGGTGGCCGAGCGCACCGAACGTGGCCGCTCCATCCGGGCGCAGCAGCCGCGCCGCACCTGGGCCGACTGGGCGCCGGCGGCCGACCGGCCCGACCCGGTGGGGGTGCTGGAGGCCCAGATCCCGAGCCGGCTGCAGGCGCTGATCCCCGAGCGGCACCGGCGCATGTTGGCGAGCCCCTTCGCCTTCTACCGCGGCGGTGCGGCGATCATGGCGGGCGACCTCGGCGCCGCGACGAACGCCGGTCTGGCCGTCCAGGCCTGTGGCGACGCCCACCTGGCGAACTTCGGCATGTTCGGTTCGCCCGAGCGGGCGCTCGTGTTCGACCTCAACGACTTCGACGAGACCCATCCGGGTCCCTTCGAGTGGGACGTGGTCCGTCTGGCCGTGAGCGCCGTGCTCCTGGGCCGTGACCGGGGCTGGGACACGACGATCCAGGACCGGCTGGTCGACGCAGCGGTGCGCACGTACCGGACCGCCACCCGTGACTTCGCGCAGATGTCGAACGTCGACATCTGGTACTCGAGACTCACGGTGGAGGAGATCGAGCAGCACGAGGCCGACGACAGCGATCGTCGACGGATCGAGAGGGCGGCGGCCAAGGCCCGGGCCAACGATCTCCACCGGGCCGTCGAGAAGTTCACCGAGGTCGTCGACGGGCGCCGCCGGTTCCGTGACGACCCGCCCCTGCTCCACCGGATCGACTCGTTCTACGAGGGCGCCGACCGGGACCGCCTCCGGGAGGGGATCCGGACCTTCTTCCTGAGCTACCTCCAGACGCTCCCGAGCGACGTCCAGGTGCTCATGTCGCACTACCGACTGCTCGACGAGGCGCTCAAGGTCGTGGGCGTCGGCAGCGTCGGCACCCGGTGCTTCGTCGCGCTCGGCGAGGGTCGGGACGACCAGGATCTCTACATCCTCCAGATCAAGGAGGCCCAGCAGTCGGTGCTGGCGCCGTACTGGCCCGGTCCGCTGGGGGCCGAGTCGCGCACCGAGGGTCAGCGGGTGGTCGACGGCCAGCGCATCATGCAGGCCGCCTCGGACCCGCTCCTCGGCTGGGCCCGGATGGGTCACCACGACTACTACCTGCGGCAGTTCCGGGACATGAAGGGGTCCGTCGACCTGACCCGGATCCGGGTCGAGGAGGCCGAGCACTACCTGGCCCGGTGCGGATGGACGCTCGCCCGGGCCCACGCCCGCTCGGGTGACGTGGTCGCCATCGCCGGCTACCTGGGGGCCGGCGACGTCTTCGACCGGTCGGTGGGGCAGTTCTCGAGGACCTATGCCGATCTGGTCGAGCGGGACTACGAGGCGTTCGCCGCCGCGGCCAGCTCGGGTCGCATCGAGGTGGCGCCGGAGCCGGCCGCCTGATCCGCCAGTTCCCGGTGGCGCTGGTAGGCCCACCCCGGGCCCCGGAGCACGAACGAGAGTCGATCGGCCCAGTCGTCGGCGGTGGCCACGTCGTGGAGCATGGATGCGTGCTCGTGTGTGGCGATCCGCAGCGGGTTGTGGGTGTCGATGTTCGTGGTGAGCCCGTACACGACTGGCTCCTCGTCGACCTCGGGTGCGAACGTCCCGAGGGCATCGGCCACCGGCTGACGGAGCGCCGTCGACAGGTTGTAGCGCTCGCTCGAGTGGTGGACCACGTGGATCGCCCACATGTACCGGCTGGTGTGCATGAACCGGTGGTTCCAGTAGTAGAGGAGGTCCCAGCCGACGAGCGCCGCGGCCCAGGCGAGTGGACCCTCGCCCAGGTCCGGCCCCGGTCGCCGCTCGAACAGCCGCTTGGCGGTGGTCTGGGCCGCCAGTGTCCCGCAGCGGGCTGCGCCCAGTCCGGCCACGGTCGCCACGGCGCCCGATCCGGCCACCCGGCGGGCCCGGGCGGCGATCCGACGCCACCGGCGGGGTTCGGCGGGATCCGAGGCGTCGACCGTGGTCGGGCCCGACGTTCCTGCCGGCGGCACCTCGCCCGCCTCGAGCCCCCGGGCCCGGGCCTCGGCCACCCGCGCGGTCACAGCAGCCGCCACCGGTGCGGCCACG
>SXMI01000187.1 GCA_005777415.1 Actinomycetota bacterium
ACATGCATACGCATGTCGCTCGCACCACAAAGCAGGCACCGGAGGGGGGCGTCGGGGGGCGTCGGGGGGCGTCAGTTGACGTCGGTGAGGAGGTCGTCGAGGGCGTCCACGGGCAGTACCTCGCTCATCTCCACGGCCCGGCCCTCGTCGATGGACCGGTGCGCCGCGACGCCCATGGCGACCGACCACAGGCCGTCGTCGACCCCGACCTGGGGGCGCTCGCCCCGACGCACGGCCTGGGCCATCGCCACGTGCTCCAGGTAGCTGGCCCCGTGGTGCCCGCCCTGGACGACGACGCGGTCGTCGTCGTCGACCTCGCTCACCTCGACGGGCCAGTCGGGACCGCGACTGCCCAGAACCAGTTCCGGTCGTCGGCCCCGCACGACCTCCATGAACCCCGGGACGTTCGCCTCGACCTTGCCGGCGTCGCCGGTGGCCACGAGCTCCTGCTCCCACCGCGACCCCTCGGCGAACATGCACAGGTCGAGCAGCGCCCGGGCCCCACCGGCGAAGTCGACGACCACGAAGGCGTTGTCGAGGATGTCGGGAACGTCGTGGTCCGACCGATCGGTCCGGTAGGACTCGTCGAGGTGGTTGACGTCCTGACCGCCGGAGGCCAGCACCCGCACCGGATCGTCGGCGAGGACGAGTCGCATCAGGTCGAAGAAGTGACAGCACTTCTCGACCAGGGTCCCGCCCGTGTTCCGGTTGAAGCGGTTCCAGTCGCCGACCTTCTCCAGGAACGGGTAGCGGTGCTCCCGGATCGAGAGCATCACGACCCGACCCGCCGCACCCCGGCCGACCTCGTCCACGAACCGGGCGACGGGCGGCATGTAGCGGTACTCGAGCCCCACCCACACCACGCCCGGGTGGTCGGCGGCCGCCGCCCGAACCGCCAGGGCGTCAGGGACCGTGGTGCACAGCGGCTTCTCGACCATGAGGTGCAGCGGCCGCCCCCAGAGCGGCTCCAGGACCGAGCGGTGCGACATGTTCGGTGTCGACACGACGACGACGTCGAGCTCCTCGGCGTCGGCCATGGCCTCGACGCCGTCGTAGGTCGCCAGGTCGCCCCCGACGGCGGCCACGGCCGCGTCGAGCGACGGCCCGTACGGATCGGCGGCGGCCACCGGGACGGCACCGGGGAGCGCGAGCACGTTGCGCAGGTGCTCGAGGCCCATCATCCCCACACCGGCGAACCCGTAGCGCAGCGGAGGGCCGTCGGGGTCGCTCACCCGGAGATTCTGCCGGACCCGGACCGACGGCGCCCAGCCCGACGGCCTAGCCTGCCGGCCATGGACGTTCGACCGACCCCCAACCTGCTCTGGCGACTGTTCGTGCTCGTCGGCCTGGGCACCCTGACCGTGCTCTCGACCAACGACCAGGCCTGGGAACGCTTCCGGGCCGCCGTCGGCGACGTGGTTCCCCGGGACGCCATCCGGCGGGTGGTCGTCGGGACGCTCGGGATCCACGCCGCCGAGGCGGTGGTCACCGCCGTGCGGGCCCGTCGCTCCGGGCTGGCCCACCCGCTGCGCTGGGGGCTGTCGGCATTCCTGTGGGGGTTCCCGGTCATGGGGCGCCTCCGCCGCGCCCGCCGAGACCCGGCCCTCACGAACCACTCCGCCGACACGTCACTCGCTCCGGCGGCCTGACCGCCTTGGCCGACCCGTCGGCCTGACCTCAGCCGGGGACGGCGAGTGCGGTCACGTCGACGAGCTCCGGCGATCCGAGGGCCGGGCGGGCCGGACTCCCGGCGGCATCAGGCAGCTGGGACTGCGGCGGCGGCACCGGGCCGCGCCTCGGTTCCACGTCCTCGTCAACCTCGAGCAGTTCGTCCCGCTGGTCCCGGTCCAGGTCGGGCACCACGAGCGGGTCCCGGTTCCAGTCGCCGACCGACGGCGGCGCGTCGCACGGGGCCAGCGACTGCAGGTCCGCCGGGCGGGTGACTGCCGCCTCGTTCCCGGACACGCAGTTCCCGGCCCCGGACGGGTCCTGACCGAACGAGGCGATCGCAAGGTCGGCCACTCCGGAACCGACAAGAACGTTGTCCTGGATCCGGTTCCCGGTGGCGGGCCAGACGGTGACGACGATCCGACCGGAACTGGGGATGAAGGCCCGGGTGCGACACGGCTCGCCGACCTCCGCCTCGTCGGGGAGGGGCGCCGCCGCCTCCAACTCGGGGTACGGGGCGACCACCACGCCGAACGCCGGCTGGCCCGTGATCCGGTTGGCGAGCACGACGTTGTCGCGCCCACCGATGACGGCGACGCCGGAGTTGTCGGCGACGATGCCGATCTCGCCCACCGGCAGGTCCCGCCGGTCGTTGGGCCCGATGTCGTTGCCGGCCACGGTGGCGCCCTGCTGCGGCGAGCAGAGGCTGAAGCCCGTGCTGTGCAACGCGATCCCGATCCGGTTGGAGCGAGCGGTCGACCGCACGATCTGGAGGTCCCGGCCGGCGTTGACGGCGAGCACGCCGGTGCCGTTGTCCACGGTGGTCAGCCCGTCCACGACGATCCGGCACGGGTCGCACTGCGCCACGAGCACTCCCGCATCGGCGCTGCCCGAGGTCCAGACCTGCTCGATCACGCCGTCGACCGAGTCGAACACGTCGATGCCGTGCTTCCGGTTGTCGTACGCCGTCACGTACGAGGCCCGGAACCCGGCGGCGTTGGCCCACGCCAGACCCGACTCGGCGTAGTTGCGGACCGTCAGGTTCTCGACGACGACCCCGCCCGCGTCCCGGACGCGCACTCCGGCGGCGAGGCCACCCCGGCCGTCGAGCACCACGGCGTTGCGGTCCACCCCCCGGATCGTCACGGACGGGGTGACCACGAGCACGGATTCGCGGTAGATGCCCGGGGCCAGCAGCACCAGGTCGCCGGGGGCGGCGGCGTCGACGGCGTCCTGGACGGTGCCGAACTCGGACGGCACGGCGAGCGTGCGGGGCGAAGTGGAGCCGCCGGTCGACGAGCAGGCGGCGGCGACGGCGACCGCGGCCAACGCCAGCACGACCAGCAGTGGCCCCACCCGCAGCATGCGCCGGTGCTCGCTCACCGCGGACACGGGGTCAGTAGTGCCACGGGAACGGCGACCAGTCCGGCGGCCGCTTCTCCAGGAACGAGTCACGACCCTCGGCAGCCTCGTCGGTCATGTACGCCAGCCGCGTGGCCTCGCCGGCGAAGACCTGCTGGCCGACGAGGCCGTCGTCGATCAGGTTGAAGCTGAACTTCAGCATCCGTTGGGCGGTCGGCGACTTGCCCAGGACCTTGCGCCCCCACTCCAGCGCCACCCGTTCCAGGTCCTCGTGGTCGACGACGGCGTTGACCATGCCCATCCGGTGGGCGTCCTCAGCGGAGTACTCATCACCCAGGAAGAAGATCTCCCGGGCGAACTTCTGGCCCACCTGACGGGCCAGGTAGGCCGAGCCGAACCCGCCGTCGAAGCTGGCCACGTCGGCATCGGTCTGCTTGAACCGGGCGTGCTGACGGCTCGCCAGGGTCAGGTCGGACACCACGTGGAGGCTGTGCCCGCCGCCGGCGGCCCAGCCCGGGACGACACAGATGACCACCTTGGGCATGGTGCGGATGAGCCGCTGCACCTCGAGGATGTGGAGTCGGCCGCTGCGGGCCGGGTCGATGTGCTCGGCGGTCAGGCCGGGCTCGTCACCGTCCTCGACGGTGTAGCGGTAGCCGTCGCGGCCGCGGATGCGCTGGTCGCCCCCGGAGCAGAAGGCCCAGCCG
>SXMI01000188.1 GCA_005777415.1 Actinomycetota bacterium
CAGATCGGCCGCCGGGTGAGCGGGCCGAGATCGGCCGCCGGGTGAGCGGGCCGATGACCCGGCGGGGGGCGGTCGTCGCCACTGCGGCGGTCGGTGCGGCATGGGTGCTCGCGGCCGTGCTGCTGCCGCGGGGTGCGCCGGCCGGCGTGGTGCTCGCCGGCGCGATCCTGGGGTCGGCGACGGGCCTGACCGCGGTCGGGCTGATCCTCGTCTGGCGGTCCAACCGCATCGTGAACTTCGCCAACGGCGCCATGGCCGGGGTGGCCGGCCTGGGTGCGGTCCACCTCTTCGTGACCTGGGGTTGGCCGTACTGGGTGACGCTCGTCGTCGGTCCGCTGCTCGGTCTGGTGGTCGGTGCGCTGGTCGACGTCGCCGTCATCCGACGCTTCGCCGAGGCACCCCGCCTGGTCCTGACGGTCGCCACGATCGGCCTGGCCCAGTTGCTCGGCGGGATCGAGCTCCTGATCCCCGAGCGGATCTTCGCCGCCGACGGGCTCGTCCTCGGATCGTTCGAGACGCCCCTGTCGGCGTGGTCCCGGGAGGTCGGCCCGGCGCTGATCAACGGGAACCACCTGCTCGCCGTCGCCGTCGTCCCCGCCGTCGTCGGCGGACTCGCGTGGTTCCTCCGGCGTTCGCTCGTCGGCACGGCGGTGCGGGCCGCGGCCGAGAACACCGACCGGGCCCGCCTGCTCGGCGTGCCGGTCCGCAACGTGACCACCGTGGTGTGGGCGCTCGCCGGGGGGCTGGCCGCCCTCACGTTCGTGCTCCAGGCCCCGTTCCTCGGAGCGTCGCCGGCCGCCGCTGCGGGTCCGGCGATCCTTCTCCCGGCGCTGGCCGCCGCGATCGTGGCCCGCATGGAGTCGCTCCCCGTCGCGTTCGGCGCCGCGGTCGTGATCGGTGCGGCCAGCGAGCTCGTCCGCTGGAACTCCGACACCCCGGCCCTCCTCGACGTCCTCCTGCTCGTCGTGATCCTCGTGGCGCTCCTCGTCGGCCAGGGACGGCGCACCCGGGCCTTCGATGCGGACGGGGGGTGGCGGGACGCCGAGTTGATCCGCCGACTGCCGCCGTCCATCGCCTCGCTCCGGCCGGTCCGGGTCGCCCGGGGTGCCACCCTGCTCGCACTCCTCGCCGCGGCGGTCGGGCTGCCGCTGCTCCTGTCCCCGTCCAACGCCTTCTCGGCGTCGGTCGTCGTCGTCTGGGCGATGGTCGCGCTCAGTCTCGTCGTGCTCACCGGATGGGCGGGCCAGATCAGCCTCGGTCAGTTCGCCATCGTGGGTGCTGCGGCGATCGTGGCGGGGAACCTGTTCAGCCGGTGGGACGTCGACCTGTTCGTGACCCTGGCCGTGGCCACGGCGACCGGGGCGTTGGTCGCCGTCCTGCTCGGGGTCCCGGCGCTGCGGATCAGCGGACCGTTCCTGGCGGTGGTGACGCTCGCCTTCGCCGTGGTGCTCGACGGGTACGTCCTGAACCCGAACGTGTTCCCCGACCTGATCCCCCAGACCGTGGTGCGGCCGCTCCTGTGGGGCCGGGTCGACCTGGAGGACGAACGGGCGATGCTCTGGTTCTCGCTGGCCGTGCTGGCCGTCGTCGTCGCCGTGGTGACCGGGATCCGGCGGTCGCGGTCGGGCCGGCTGCTCATCGCCTCCCGGGACAACCGCAAGGCCGCCGAGGCGGCCGCGGTCCCGACCCGCTGGGCGACCCTCCAGGGGTTCGTGGCATCCGGGGCGATCGCCGGACTCGCCGGTGGCCTGCACGTCCTGTTGCTGCGGGGCGCCCGGGCGGGCAGCTACCAGGTCGTCCAGTCCGTCGAGGTGTTCTCGGGGGCGACGATCGGGGGCCTCGGGTCGATCCCCGGTGCCATGGTCGGCGCCGCCGGGCTGCGCAGTGCTCAGGACCTGGACCCGACGTTGCGGCTCGTCGCCGCCGGTGTCGGGGTCCTCCTGGTGCTGTGGCTCGTCCCGTCGGGTCTGGCCGGTCTGGCGGCGCGCCTGCGGGACCGCGTCGTGACCCGGATCGCCGCCCGCGCCGGGCTGGGTCCGGACGGGGAACCGCTCCCGGTGGCCGCTCCGGTGGCTGCTCCGGTCGAGACCCCGGCGGTGCTCGTTCCGCCGCCGTACCGGGGCGGGGCGCTGCCGGTCCCGCCGCCGTACCGGGACGGGGCGCTGCTCGACGTGACCGGGCTGGACGTGTCCTACGGCTCGCTGCAGGTGCTCTTCGGCGTCGACCTGCGGGTCGAGCGAGGCGAGATCGTGGCCCTGCTGGGCACGAACGGCGCCGGCAAGTCCACGCTGCTCCGGGCGGTCGCCGGACTGACGCGCTGTCGGGGCGGGATCACCCTCGACGACCGGGGGCTCGCCAACCGGCGGCCGGAGCGCATCGTCCGCGACGGCGTCGCGCTCATGCCCGGCGGCAAGGCCGTCTTCCCGACGCTCACGGTCGCCGAGCACCTCCGTCTGGCCTGCTGGACCTTCCGCCGCGACCGGCAACGGATCGCGGACTCGACCGAGGACGTGATGGAGCTGTTCCCGGCGCTGGGGGAACGGCTCGACGCCTGCGCCGGGGACCTCTCGGGCGGCGAGCAGCAACAGCTCGCCCTGGCCACCACGTTGCTCCTGCGACCGGACGTGCTCCTGATCGACGAGCTCTCGCTCGGTCTGTCCCCGATCGTCGTCGCGGCGCTCTGCGACGTGGTCCGTCGGCTCCACCGGGAGGGTGTGACCATCGTCGTCGTCGAGCAGTCGGTCAACGTGGCCCTGACGTTGGCCGACCGGGCGGTGTTCATGGAGAAGGGCACGGTGCGCTTCGAGGGTCCGACCGCCGAGCTGCTGGACCGTCCGGACCTGTTGCGCTCGGTGTTCCTGGAGGGGGTCGGAGCGGCGTCCGGCGGGTCGCCGCGATCGGCGGACGGCGGGTCGGACGACGGTGCCGGCGTGGCGAGGATCGACCTGTCGGCCCTGACCGGCGCCGGCCCCGGCCGGAGCGCACCCGTCTCGGGTGTGCCGGCGCCGGGTGCGCCGGAGCCGGTGCTCCGGTGCGAGGACGTGACGAAGCGGTTCGGCGGGGTCGAGGCGCTGAGCCACGTCGACCTCGTCGTCGCACCGGGCGAG
>SXMI01000189.1 GCA_005777415.1 Actinomycetota bacterium
AGGCCGACTCGGTCGAGAAGATCACCATGGACCGGGCGCTGGAACTGCTCGCCGAACGGCGGGCGAAGGGGCCGTCCAAGAAGAAGAAGGCGTCCAAGAAGAAGTCGGCCGCCAAGAAGAAGGCCCCGGCCAAGAAGAAGGCCCCGGCCAAGAAGAAGTCGGCAGCGAAGAAGCAGGCTCCGGCCAAGAAGGCACCGGCCACGAAGAAGTCGGCGGAGGGTGGCTGACGTCGGCCCGGGAACGGCTCCGGCGGAGCCGGTCGGCTGGGTGGACCGGGTCTTCGGCTCCCGCAGGTTCTTCGCGCTCTTCAACGTTCAGGTCATCTCCGCACTGGGCGACTGGGTCGGATTCTTCGCCATCACCTCGCTCGCCGCCAGCATCTCGACCCAGCCCGAGGCCGCCATCGCGCTCGTGACCACGGCCCGGGTGGCACCCGGGCTGTTCCTGGCCCCGTTCATCGGCGTGCTGGTCGACCGGTTCGACCGACGCAAGATCATGATCGTCGCCGACGTGGCCCGGGCGGTGGTGTTCCTGTGCCTGCCGCTGGTGCAGACGGTCCCGGGGCTGATCCTCGCCAGCTTCGTGCTCGAGCTGTTCACGCTCATGTGGTCGCCGGCCAAGGAGGCGCTGGTCCCGTCGATCGTGCCCGAGGAGAAGCTCACCACCGCCAACTCGCTGTCGCTGGTGGCCGCCTACGCCACCATGCCCGTCGCCGGGCCGGTTCAGTTCGGCCTGAAGACGCTCAACGACCAGTTGGCCACGGTGTCGGTGCTGGCGTTCATGGGGTTCGGGCGGAACCTGGGCGACACCCAGTCGCTGGCCTTCTACTTCGACGCGCTGAGCTTCCTGGCCTCGGCGCTGATCCTGTCCCGGTTCGTCTTCCGGGGCATGCCGGCCACCGCCGGACCCGTGCTGTCGGCGACGGAGCACCGCGATCCGGTCGAGGAGGAACGGTCCTACCTGCGACGCACCTGGGACGAGATCCGCGAGGGGTGGCAGTTCATCTACGTGAACCCGATCGTCCGCGGTGTGATCCTGGGACTGGCGACCGGTCTGATCGGCGGCGCCATGCTGGTGCCGCTCGGCCCGACGTTCGCGCGGTTCGTGATCGGCAAGGCGAACACCTTCCCGCTGTTCATCACCGCGCTCGGCCTGGGTGTGGCGACGGGTGTGATCCTGCTGTCGGTCCTGCAGAACCGGATCAACAAGGAGCGAGCCTTTCCGCTGCTGGTCGTCGGCGCCGGGATGAGCATGTTCTTCGGTGTGTCGATGTCGTCGTTCTGGCCGGCCGCCATCGGCGTGTTCGGCCTCGGGCTCTGCGCCGGTGCCGTCTACGTCCTGGGCTTCACCCTGCTCCAGGCCCACACCGACGACGAGCTCCGCGGCCGGATCTTCGCCACGATGATGACGCTCGTGCGGCTCTGCGTGCTGCTCGCCCTGCTCGTCGGGCCGTTCCTGGCGACGGTGTTCAACGGGTTCGCCCGGGCCGCCACCGGTGACCCCGAACCGGAGGTGCCGACCGCCGGTGTGTTCGGGTTCGACCTGGCCATCCCCGGGGTGCGACTCACCCTGTGGCTGGCCGCGATCATCCTCATGGGCGCCGGGGTGCTGGCCGGCCGGTCCATGCAACTGGGCCTGCGCAGTGGCCTCCGCAATGCGGTGGCCGACCGGACCGGGATGATCAGCCGGGTCGACGAACGGGCCGACGTCCGGCGGGCGAACCACCCGGCTGTCCGGGGCGACGCCGAGGCGGCGACCGGTGACGGCGCGGACGCGGTCGGTCGGCCGGCCGACGACCTCGGGGTCGAGGCGGCCGCCCCCGACCCCGACCCCGAGCCCGCCCCCGACCCCGATGTCGATCCCGGGACCTGTACCGGTGAGGAGCGGTCGGCGTGACCGGCCGGTTCATCGTCCTGGAGGGCGGCGAGGGGTGCGGAAAGTCCACCCAGGTCGAGCTGCTCGCCCGGGATCTCGACGCGCTGGCGACCCGACAACCGGGAGGAACCGAACTGGGGTCCCGCCTGCGGGCCCTGCTCCTGTCGGCCGTCGACGATCCGTCGCCGGTCGACGAGCGCGCCGAGGCGCTCCTCATGGCGGCCGACCGGGCCCAGCACGTGGCTCAGGTCGTGCGGCCGGCACTCGATGCCGGTCGGCACGTCGTCTGCGACCGCTACACGCCGTCGACGATCGCCTACCAGGGACACGGGCGGGGCCTGGACGTCGACTGGCTCGAGCGGTTGGCCGCCTGGGCGGCCCGCGACCTCCGACCCGACCTGGTCGTGCTGCTCGAGGTGCCAGCCGACCTGGCGGCGTCGCGCCGGGGAGAGGTGAGCGACCGGATCGAGGCGGCGGGCGACGAGTTCCACCGTCGCGTCGTCGAGTCCTACCGGGCGCAGGCCGCCCGCGAATCCACTGGGTGGGCGGTCGTCGACGGGTCCGGCGAGGTCGACGAGGTCCACGCGGCGGTCCGGTCCGTCGTCGCCGACCGGTTGGGGATCTGATGGCGTCCGATTCGACGATCGACGACTCGTTCGGGGCGCTCGTCGGCCAGGAGCGCGCGGCGGACTTCCTGCGATCGGCACTGGACCGGCCGGTGCACGCCTACCTGTTCGTCGGCCGGCCCGGTGCCGGCAGCCGGGCGGCCGCCCGGGCGTTCGCCGGTGAGCTGCTCGGTCGGCGGGCCGAGGACGGGACGGGCGGGCCGCTCGAGCGGGCCCGGCGCCTGGCGTCCCGGGAGGCACACCCGTCGCTGTTCGTCTTCGAGCGCGAGGGTGCGTCGATCAGCGTCGACCAGGCCCGGTCGATCGTGGGCCGGGCCGGGCTGGCACCGCCGGAGGGCGACCTGCAGGTCTTCGTGCTGACCGACTTCCACCTCGTCGCCCAGGCGGGCCCGACCTTGTTGAAGGCGATCGAGGAGCCGCCGGCGTCGACCGTCTTCATCGTCCTCGCCGACGAGATCACCCCGGACCTGGTCACGATCGCGTCCCGCTGCACCATCGTGGAGTTCCCGCCGGTCCCGCCCGAGGCGATCGCCGCGCAGCTCGAGGCCGAGGGCGTTCCCACCGAGGTGGCCGAGGTCGCCGCCCGCGCCGCCGGCGGCGACCTGGACCGCGCCCGGCTCCTGGCGAGCGACCCGCAGGTCGTGGCCCGCCGTCAGCTCTGGTTCGGTGCGCCGGACCGGTTGGACGGCACCGGTCACACCGCGATGTCGCTCGCTGACGAGCTGCTGGCGACCCTGGACGAGGTGGCCGAGCCGCTCCAGGCCCGGCACGCAGACGAGCTGGAGGAGCTCGACGCCGCCGAACAGACGCTGGGCGAGCGGCGACCCGGGGAGCGCAAGCGCATGCAGGAGCGACACCAGCGCGAGGAGCGGCGGGTGCGCACCGACGAGCTCCGGGCCGGTCTGGCGGCGCTGACCGACCGGTATCGGGAGGGCCTGGCCGCCGGGGGCGACGCGGCTGCGTTCACCGCTGCGGCGGGACTGGTCCAGGGGGTGTGCGACGCGCTCGTGTTCAACCCGAGAGAGCGCCTGCAGGTCGAGTCCCTCCTCCTGCACCTGCCCCGCCCGGACTCCCGCTGACGGTCGCGCGGTACGGGGTGGGATCTCGCCGACGGGGCCGGTAGTGTGCGTCCTGCGCATTCATGCCCGCCCGGGTAGCTCAGACGGCAGAGCAGCTCACTCGTAATGAGCAGGTCAGGAGTTCGATTCTCCTCTCGGGCTCCACTCGAACCGGCCGAGATTCCTTGTGTGTGTAGGGGTCCGGCCGGTTTCGTCGTCCTCCGGTGCGGGTACTGGGCTGTCCCTGGAAGCATGAATTCAATGGCCTGGGCGCGAAAGGTGTGCGCGAAGTGTGCGCTCGTCCGGTGGAGGGCGTCGCCGTAGGTGGGGTCGTGCGAAGGTCCGGGGATCGCATGATGACTCTTGTGCGATCATCGCAATGATGCGATAGTGGGTCGTGTGCTTCGGGTCGAGCTGCACGATGAGGTGGTCGAGTGGATGGACTCGTTGTCCGACGACGAGTGGGAGAGGACGGTCGTGGTGATCGACCGACTCGCAGAGCTCGGTCCGTCGGCACGGATGCCGCTGTCGAGAAGCCTTGCCGAGGGACTGTTCGAGCTCCGCTTCACACTCGGCGGCACTGCCCGGCGCATCACCAACCGGTTCACCAAGGACGGCCGGGTGGTGCTGCTCACCACGTTCCGCAAGCAGCGTTCGAATGAACGCACCGAGATCGCACGAGCCCGCAAGGTCGCAGCCGCCTGTGCTGCGGACAACCCGTAGAGGAGAACACGATGGCCAACTACTCACGCTGGGACGACGTCAAGGGCCGCCGGAGCGCGCCTGACGCCGCGACCCGGTCAGGTGTTGAGCAGGACCTGGCTCTCGGCCAGCTCATCTACGACCTGCGGACCGAGGCAGGTCTCAGCCAGCGTGAGCTTGCCGAGAGGATGGGCACCACCCAGTCGGTCATCTCCCGCCTCGAAGAGGGCGGCGGTGCCCGGAACCGGATCGACACGCTCGCCCGTGTCGCCACCGCGTTGGACCGTCACCTGGTGGTGTCGTTCCCCACCAAGGTGCCGGCACGACTGAAGGACGCCGTGCAGGTCGCGTGATGGGGAACGTCGACTTCGATGTGCCGGTAACGCCGGTCGACGGCTCGCCGGTCTCGGTAC
Organism: Actinomycetota bacterium; assembly: GCA_005777415.1. GTDB lineage: Bacteria > Actinomycetota > Acidimicrobiia > Acidimicrobiales > Microtrichaceae > SXMI01. The sequence continues at coordinate 4,675 of SXMI01000189.1, forward strand.
CGAGCGCTGCGGTGGTCGAGTGACCTCGCGGGAGTTCTGGATGGAGGGTCGCCGGTACGACGAGGGTTCCCGCAGGCGTGACACACCGACTCAACGAAAGCGGTCGGCGTGCCCGGGGCCGCATCGATCCGGCCGATCCTCCGGCTACTTGAGCGGCAGGTCGCGCACCGCAAGCCGGACTGGGCTCAGCGACGCGATGGCACCCCGTTCCAACTCGGCGGCGATCAGCGGCAAGTTCGACACCAGCAGCGATGCGAGGTCGGTCACCCGAAGCTCTGCGACGTGTTGGACCGCGTACCCCGCTTGCCGGAGCGGTTCGAGAATCATCGGTGACAGGTTTGCGTCGATCAGCAGCTTCATGCCGGCCTGGCGACCGGTACTTCGCGTTCGTTGACGACTACGGACGCGTATTTGAGCGCGGCGAGTGCGTCGGCCCGCTCGAGGTAGGGGTAGTCGGAGAGGACGTCGTCTACCGTGCTGCCCCCGGCGAGCTGACCGAGCACGGTGCTCACGGTGACTCGGAGGTCGCGGATGCAGGGAACCCCGCCCATGCGATCCGGGTCGACGGTGATGCGCTCGAACTGCATGCAGTCAGCGTACGGGGGGACTGCTGCACGATCCGGTGCGCTCGCCCTGTGGTTCGTCCTCGACACCGGGATGTCGGCGGTGCTCGGCCACCCGAGCCACGCGTTGTTCAACGTGCCGATCGCTGTCGACCTCGCCGTTCCGCTCGAACAACTGCGATCGGACTGAGTGCCGCAGCGGCGGCCAGAGTGCTGATCGACGTCGAGCGTCGGCGTCGGCCGGTCGTCACGCTGTGATGCCGGCGACGACCATCTCGAGCAGGTGCTCGAAGGACTCGTCGGCGTCCTCGACGAAGAGCATCCCCCGCAGCTCCAACGAGACGTGGCCGTGCACCGCGCTCCACACCAGCTGGGCGACCTCGGTGGGGCGCCCCGGGCGGAACCTGCCGGTGGCCTGACCGGCGGCGACCCGCCGCTCGAGCGCCTGGAACCCGGACACGGCGTGGTTGCGGTCGGCGTCGGTGGGCTGCCAGCGTCCACCGGATCCTTCGAACATGAGCGCGTACCGCCCGGGGTGCCGCAGGGCGAGTGCCCGGTAGCGACGCCCGCCCTCGAGCATCGCGTCGACCGGTTCGTCGAGGTTGATGGCGTCGAGGGCCGTCCGCAGGTCCTCGAAGCCCATCACGAACAGTGCCGACAGGATCCCGTCCTTGCCACCCAGGTGGTTGTAGACGCCGGTCGGAGACACCTGAGCCCGTTCGGCGACGCCGCGGACCGTCAGGGCGTCAGGTCCTTGTTCGTCGAGGATCTCGACGGCGGCGGCAACGAGTCGTTCCCCGACGTCAGCAGAGCGTGTGCGCCGGCGGGTCGCAGTGGGCATGTGGGACAGTGTGTCACACAGTAATGGTACTATGTATCACTATTGATGTACGTTGTTTCACACTGCGTGGGCCGGTGGTCGGCGCGTCGAACCCGGAGCCAAGTGACATGACCGACTCCCAGACTCCTGCAGTGATCCCCGTCGACCGCGACTTCATCGATCCGGTCACCGGCCATCCTCGCCGGTGGCTCATCCTCCCGGTCCTGTGCCTGAGCCTGTTCCTGGTGGTCGTCGACAACACGATCGTCAACGTCGCGCTGCCCACGCTCAGCCGGGAGTTGTCGGCCACCACCAGCCAACTGCAGTGGATCGTCGACGCCTACAGCCTGGTGTTCGCCTCGCTGCTCCTGGTGTTCGGGAACCTCGGTGACCGGTTCGGACGGAAGGGAATGCTCCAGGTCGGGCTCCTCCTGTTCGCCGGAACCTCGGCCGTCGCTGCATTCACCGCGTCCGCCGAAGGCCTCATCGTCGCCCGAGCCGCCATGGGCGTCGGTGCAGCCATGGTCTTTCCGGCCACGCTCGCCATCCTCACCAACGTCTTCGTGGACCCGACCGAGCGCGCCAAGGCGATCGGTGTGTGGTCGGC
>SXMI01000190.1 GCA_005777415.1 Actinomycetota bacterium
CGGCACCGCCGAGGCCTTCCACGCCACCCTCTCGCTCGACGCCGTCATCCTCACCAAGCTCGACGGCGACAGCCGTGGCGGCGCCGCCCTCTCGGTGAAGGACGTTGTGGGCCGGCCCATCGCCTTCGCGTCCACCGGCGAGCAGCTCGAGGACTTCGACCTGTTCCACCCGGACCGCCTGGCCGGGCGGATCCTGGGCGAGGGCGACCTGGCCACGCTCATCGAGAAGGCGGAGACGGCGTTCGAGGAGGAGCAGGCCGAGGAGGCGGCGGCCCGGCTGCTCGACGGGACCTTCACCTTCGACGACTTCCTCGACCAGATGCAGGCGATCAAGAAGATGGGTCCGATCTCCGGGCTCATGGGGATGTTGCCCGGTGTGCCCAAGGAGGTTCGCGACGTCGAGATCGAGGACCACCAGATCGCCCGGATCGAGGCGATCATCCGCTCGATGACGCCGGGGGAGCGGACCGACCCCGACCTCATCGACCAGTCCCGCCGGACCCGCATCGCCCGGGGATCGGGCACCTCCTCCTCCGACGTCTCGCAGCTGGTGGCGCAGTTCAAGCAGATGCGCCAGATGATGCAGCAGATGGGCGGCCCCAAGCGGGGGCGGAAGAACAAGAAGGGGCGGAAGGGCAAGGTCAAGGGCCGGAGTGGCGGCCGGGTGACCGCCAAGGGCCCGACGCCCATCGACAAGGCTGCGTTCTCGCTCCCGAGCCTGGAGGAGATGGAGGCCCAGCTGCCGGGCCGCGGCCGGGGCCTCGACGACCTGGGTTGACGCCGGCCGTCCCGCCGGTCGTGGTTTGCGGCCCTCGGGCCGCGGCGAGCATCATGAGAGGCCCGCACCGCGGGAACGTGCTCCACCGATGGTGGGTCCCGAACGAGAGCACCCCGGCGTCGTCGGACGTCGCCGGGACCACCCCACCTCCGACGAAGGAAGAAGCGCATCGTGGCCGTACGACTCCGTCTCATGCGGATGGGCAAGAAGAAGCAGCCGACCTACCGGATCGTCGCGGCCGACTCGAGGTCGCCGCGTGATGGCCGGTTCATCGAGATCGTGGGCACCTACGACCCCCGTCAGGAGCCGTCGCTGATCAACGTCGACCAGGAGAAGGCCCTCCACTGGCTCCGCCACGGCGCCCAGCCGACCGAGCGGGTCCAGAAGCTCCTCCAGATCTCGGGCACCTGGGACGAGTTCCAGTCCTCGAAGCGCGCCGGTTGATCGGGGCGGCATGAGCGACGAGATCAACCCCGACGGCCCCACCCACGCGGCGGCGGTGCTCGAGCACCTGGCCCGTTCCCTGGTCGACGACCCCGACGGCGTGAGCGTCGAGGTGGTCGACGGCTCGCCCCGGCCGCAGTTGAACCTGCGGGTCTCCGACGGGGACATGGGTCGGATCATCGGCAAGCGCGGCCGCATGGCCAACGCCATCCGCACCGTGACGCGTGCGGCGGCCGCCCGCGACGGCATCGACGTCGACATCGAATTCATCGACTGACGGTCGTGCTCGAGGTCGGCCGGATCGCCAAGGTCCACGGCCTGCGCGGCGAGGTGGTCGTCGCCCTCAGCACCGACCGGTTGGAACGGGTCGCCCCGTCGGCGGAACTCCTCGGCGTCCCGTCGGGGTCGGATGCACCCGTCGGACCCGACGATCCGTCGGCCCGGCGCCTCGTCGTCGACGCCGCCCGTCCGCACGGCGATCGCTGGCTGGTCCGGTTCCGGGGGAGCGAGCGGCGTGAGGACGCCGAGGCCCTGCGGGGACTGGTCCTGTTCGGCGAACCACTGGACGTGGACGACGTCCTGTGGGTCCACGAACTCGTGGGCGTCACCGTGAGGTCGGTCGACGGGGTGGACCGGGGAGTCGTCACGGCCGTCCAGGCCAATCCGGCCGCCGACCTGCTCGTCCTGGACTCCGGGGCGCTCGTCCCCGTGGTGTTCGTCGTGGGCGGGCCCCAGGACGGCGAGGTCCTCGTGGACGTCCCGGACGGCCTGTTCGAGCTCACCGACGACGCCGGTTGAGTCCGCTCGTGCGCATCGACGTCATCACGATCTTCCCCGAACTGGTCGTCGGGTTCGCCGGGCACAGCCTGCTCGGTCGGGCGGTCGCCGGAGGCGAGGTCGACCTGCGGGTCCACGACCTCCGCGACGCCACGACCGACGCGCACCGCACCGTCGACGACGCCCCCTTCGGCGGGGGAGCAGGCATGGTCCTGCGGCCGGAGCCGGTGCTGGCCACCGTCGAGGCGGTCGACCCGCCCCGACCGGTGGTCGCGCTCGGCCCGGGAGGTCGGACCTTCGACCAGGCCACGGCGCGTCGCCTCGCCGGGTCGGACGGCTTCACCCTGCTCTGCGGCCGGTACGAGGGGATCGACCAGCGGGTCCTGGACCACGTCGTCGACGAGGAGCTGTCCATCGGTGACTACGTGCTCGCCGGTGGGGAGGTGGCGGCGCTCGTCGTCGTCGAGGCGGTCACCCGGCTCCTGCCCGGGGTGATGGGCAACCTCGCCTCGGCCGAGGAGGAGAGCTTCGGTGACGGCCTGCTCGAGTACCCGCACTACCCGCGACCGGCGGAGTTCCGGGGGTGGGAGGTCCCCGAGGTGCTCCGTTCGGGCGACCACGGTCGCATCGGCCGGTGGCGACGGGCCCAGTCGCTCCGTCGAACCATCGACCGCCGCCCGGACCTGATCGAGGACCGCGGTGGCCTGACCGCGGCCGACCGGCAGCTCCTCGTCGAGTTCGGGCTGGACGGACCCGCCGACTGAGGTGGTCCGGGCCCTCGGGCCCGCCGCCGGCTTTCCCACCCGGGCGCCGCTCCGTTACGATGCCGAGTCCCCGGTCGGCATCGGCCGGGTCGGCCGGTACGGCCACCGCCCGCCCCGTGCTCGGCGGGTCGGCCCGAGGACCGGCGACACGACTGGAGCTCCGATGAACCCCACCGACCTGATCGATCAGTCGAGCCTGCGCACCGACATCCCGGCGTTCCAGCCCGGTGACACCCTGAAGGTGCACGTGAAGGTGGTCGAGGGGAACAAGGAGCGGGTCCAGGTCTTCCAGGGCGTCGTGATCGCCCGTCAGGGCGGCGGCCTGCAGGAGACCTTCACGGTCCGCAAGGTGTCCTACGGGGTGGGCGTGGAGCGCATCTTCCCGATCCACTCGCCGATCATCGACCGGGTCGAGGTCGTCACCCGCGGCGATGTCCGTCGGGCCAAGCTCTACTACCTCCGTGACCGGGTCGGGAAGGCCGCCAAGGTCAAGGAGAAGCGGGACTGAGTCCCCTGCGGCCGGCGGGTCCGGCCGCCCCTTCCCCCTGGCGCCGCCACCGGGCGGCTCTGCTGAACGGAGGGTCGCCGACGTGGTGGCCTACGATTCGGCGCGCCTCGGCCGCCACGGCGAGGACCGCGTCGCCCGGTGGTACGAGGAGCGCGGCTACCGGGTGCTCGAACGCAACTGGCGTTGCGATCTCGGTGAGCTCGACCTGATCCTCGCCCGGGGGGACGACGTGGTGGTGTGCGAGGTCAAGACCCGCTCCACGACCCGGTTCGGTCACCCGCTCGAGGCGGTCGGCCCCGACAAGCAGCGCCGGCTGCGGGCGCTCGCCGCTCGCTGGCGGGAGGGTGCCCCCTTCCGTCCGAACTCGCTGCGCATCGACGTGGCGGCGGTGCTCGGCGGTCGGATCACGGTGGTCGAGCACGCCTGCTGAGCCGCCGACCGTGTGACGTCCCACGGGTCGGACGGTCCAGCGGCGGGCAACCCGGCGGCGGGCAGCTCAGCGGCGGGGGGCGCGACGCATCCGCTGGTCCCAGCAGCCGCGGTGCCAGTGCCTCCGCAGGTCGGGCGCGTCGATCGGGACGGCGACGATGTGTCCCGTGCCGGCCGGGATGTCCCGGTTGCAGCCCGGGCAGAGGTAGGTCTTGCGGGCCTGGTAGGGCTGGATCCGCCGGACCTCGCACTCGGCGGTCGCGGTGAGGTCCCGCTCCACGTCACCGGGCCCCGGTGGGTGCGACCGCGCTCGAACCGCTCATGCGAACCCGGCCCATGCGAACCCGGCTCATCCGAACCCGGCTCATCCGAACACGGCCCAGATGAGGACTGCGGCGGCGGCGAGGAGGGCGGCCACGACGAACACCACGTCGGCGCGGCCGGTCCGGTGCTTCCGGGTGGGGTCGAGCCCCATCAGGCGCCCGCGTCGTCAGTCGCTGACCCGGGGGCGGGTGGTGCGAGGTCGGGTGGGACGGGGGCGGGTGAGCGGCGGGTCGGCCCGGTGGGAGGAACCATCACTCGACCAGTATCGCCGGTCGGTGCCGGACCTGTGTCCCCGGCCGGACCGGACCGGGCACCGCGGCCCGGTCCCGCGACCGTCGGAGCCGTCGTCCGGTCGCTACGGTCGGGCTCCGACGAGCCCCGGCTCGATCTGCTCGCAGCCCCGCTGCCCGACGTCCTGACCCGAGGGGTGGAGCGTGCTCGCGAGCGTTGCATCAGCGGTCCTGCAGGGCATCGACGGTCACCATGTGCGCGTCGAGGTGCACGTCGCCGGAGGACTGCCGGCCTTCACCGTCGTGGGCCTGCCCGACGCGTCCTGTCGTGAGTCGCGTGACCGGGTCCGGGCCGCCGTCCTGAGCGCCGGGTTCCGGTTCCCGCCCGAACGCGTGACGGTCAACCTGGCCCCCACGAACCTCCGCAAGCACGGACCGGTGCTCGACCTCCCGATCGCTCTCGCGCTGCTCGTGGCCAGTGGACAGCTCGACCACGAGTCCGTCGCCGGAGCGGCGTTCCTGGGTGAGCTGGGCCTCGACGGGTCGGTGCGCCGGATCGTGGGGGCCCTTCCCCTGGCCGAGGTCCTCGCCGACCGTCCCCTCGTGGTCCCGCTCGACGATCTGGACGAGGTCCGCCTCGTGGTGCCCGCCGCTCGGGGTGCGGCGTCCCTCCGGGCGCTCGTCGAGTCGCTGCGGGGCACGTCCCCCTGGCCCGAACCCGATCCGGAGCCACGGCGCGGCCGGGTGACGGCCGGTCCGGGCTGGTCGCCGGACCTGGCCGACGTCCACGGTCACCCGATCGGCCGGCTGGCGGTCGAGGTGGCGGCCGCTGGTGGTCACCACCTGCTGCTCGTGGGTCCGCCCGGGGCGGGCAAGACGATGCTCGCCGAGCGGCTCCCCGGGATCCTGCCCGATCTGTCGGAGTCGCAGGCGCTCGAGGTCGCCCGGGTTCGCTCGGCGGCCGGTGCTGAGGTCGGACCCGGCGAGCACCCCCGGGGGCTCCACCGCCGTCCGCCGTTCCGGTCGCCGCACCACACGGCCTCGGTGGTGGCGTTGGTGGGCGGCGGCAGCCGGGTCCTGCGGCCCGGCGAGATCAGCCTGGCGACCGGAGGCGTGCTCTTCCTCGACGAACTCGGCGAGTTCCCCGCCGCCCATCTCGACGCCCTCCGCCAACCGCTCGAGTCGGGCGTCGTCGACGTGGTCCGGGCCGCCGTGTCGGCCCGTCTCCCGGCCCGGTTCCTGCTGGTGGGCGCCACCAACCCCTGCCCGTGCGGGTTCGCCCCCGCTCCACGATGTCGCTGCGGTCCGGCCCAGCTCCAGCGGTACTCGCGTCGGCTGTCGGGGCCGGTGCTGGATCGCTTCGACCTGCGCGTCCGGCTGGACTCGCCGGATCCGGCCAGCCTCTTCGGCGGTCAGGGCGGCGCCGAGTCCTCTGCCGGAGTGCAGCGTCGGGTGGCAGCCGCCCGGGAGCGGGCGACCTCACGGGGCGTGCCGGCCAACCGGGCCCTTCGTGGGGCTGCGCTCGAGACGCACGCTCCGCTGACCGACGAGGCCGTCCGGCTGCTCCGGGACCGCCTCGGCCGGGGGAGGCTGACCGTCCGCGGGTCCCAGCGGCTCCGGGCCGTGGCCCTCACCCTCCTCGACCTCTCCGGGGCCGAGGCCCCGATCGGTGCCGACGACCTGCTGGTCGCCGAGTGCCTCCGGGCCCAGGACGCCCTCCCGGGCGGTCCGGCGTGACCCCGCTCCCGCACGAGGCCCACCTCGCGGCCATGGCCGGCCTCGACCTGGTCGGCCCGGCCACCCTCCAGCGCCTGGCGGCGCTCGGCGAACCCGGTGCGACCTGGGAGCGCCTGCGGACCGGCCGGTTGCCCGTCTCGGTCTGTGCCGCCCGGAGCGAACCACCCCGCGCCCAGCTCGATCGGTGGGTGGCGCAGGCCCGGACGATCGACCCGGTCGAGGTCTGGGACCGGCTCCGCCGTGCCGGCGTCGGGGTCGTCTCGCTGGGCGGTCCCGGCTATCCCGAGGCGCTGCGATCGGACCCGGACCCCCCGGTCCTGTTGTTCACACTCGGCGACCCGGCCACGCTCGATCAGCCCTGCGTCGCCGTGGTCGGGACCCGGAGGGCGACGGCCTACGGCCGGGGGGTCGCCCACGATCTGGGCCGGGACCTGGCTGCCCACGGGATCTGTGTGGTGTCGGGGCTGGCGCTCGGGATCGACGCGGCCGCCCACGCCGGGGCCTGTCAGGGAGGGGCCGGTCCGGCGGCCGTCGTCGGGGCGGGTCCGGACCGGCCCTGCCCCCGACCCAACCTGCCGCTCGCCCGACGGGTCGCCACGCTGGGGCTGCTCTGCTCCGAGCTGCCGCCGGGGGTCGGCGCCCAGCCCTGGAGGTTCCCGGTCAGGAACCGGATCGTCGCCGGACTCGCCCGGGTGGTGGTCGTGGTCGAGTCGGCGGCGACGGGCGGCTCGATGTCCACCGTCGAACACGCCGTCCTCAGGGACCGCACGGTGCTCGCCGTGCCCGGTCCCGTGGACGCACCGACGTCGGCGGGCTGCAACTCGCTGCTCGCCGAGGGCGCCGTCGTCTGCTCGGGCGTCGACGACGTCCTGGTGGCGCTGGGGGGAACGCCCGGAGCGGCCGCACCCCGACCGGACCACCGCGTGGCTCCCACCGGCGCCGCAGCAGTCGTCCTGGACGCCCTCGGCTGGCGGCCGGAGTCCGTGGAGTACCTCGTCACGGTGAGCGGCCTGCCGCTCCGGTCGCTGGTCGGCGAGCTCGAGCGGCTCGAGCGAGCCGGTTGGGTGGTGCGGCGCGACGGGTTCGTGGAGCGACTCGGTACCTCGGGCCGGGCCGTCGATCTCGGAGTGATCCCGTGATCGCCCGGGCGGCGGCGGGACGGCGAGGTCCTGAACCACAGGCGCTCGGCCCCGGAGCGCACCGCCACCGGAGGTTGGGGACCGGCACGGAGCGAGTGGATGCCGCCACCTGTCGTGTTCGGTACGCTACGTGCCGCCGCCCGGATCCCCGGGGGCTACAGGCTGCCGGCAGGAACGAGTCGACGTGGACAGTGAGCGCGGGACGATCTCCACGCCGCGTGCCGCATGGTCGGTGCAGCGTTTCGCGGACTCGCTCGCAGTGGCGGAGTCGACGCGTGCGGCCTACGTCCGGGATGTCGAGTCGTTCGCCGACTGGGTCGTCCGACTCGGCGTCGACGGGCCGGAGCAGCTCACCCGCTCGCACGTCCGCGCGTACCTCGCCCACCTCACCACCCGGGGGCTGGCGCCGCGGACGATCGCCCGGCGGGCTGCGTCGCTCCGCCGGTACGCCGGCTGGCTCACCCGCACCGGCGTCGTCACCGTCGACCCGACCGCCGGGGTCTCCGCGCCCGGTGGAGCGGCCCGCCTCCCGCGGGTGCTCCGCGCCGACGAACTCCACCAGATACTCGAGGACCCGGCGATGCCGGCCGACGACCCGCTCGTCGAGCAGCGCGACCGTCTCGTCGTCGAGCTGCTCTACGGCTCCGGCCTCCGGGTCGCCGAGCTCTGTGGTCTGGACGTCGACTCCTGGGATCGTCGGGCCGCCACCGTCACGGTCTGGGGCAAGGGTTCGGTCCAGCGAGTGGTCCCGACCACCGACCCGACGGCCCGCCTGCTCGAGGCGTGGATCGACCGCGGTCGTGCCGCCTGGTCGGTGCGGTTCCCGGGCGATGCCGGGCCGGCGGTGTTCACGAACCGGCGCGGTCACCGCCTCGCGCCCCGGGACGTCCGCCGCATCCTCGACCGACGTTCCCCCGTGCCGACGCACCCGCACGCGCTGCGCCACACCTTCGCCACCCACCTGCTCGACGGCGGCGCCGATCTCCGCGCCGTCCAGGAAATGCTCGGCCATTCCGACATCTC
>SXMI01000191.1 GCA_005777415.1 Actinomycetota bacterium
ACCGTCACCACCGCCGGCAGACCCTCGGGGATGGCGGCCACGGCCAACGCAACCGCTCCGAGCACGGCCTCACCCAGGTCGTCCCCCTGGATCAGGCCGACTGCGAGCACCGCCAGCACCGCCACGCCGGCGATGAGGGCGAGCCGCTTCCCGAGCTTGTCGAGCTGCACCTGCAGCGGGGTGTCGGCGTCCTCGGCCTCACCGAGGAGGCCGGCGAGGCGGCCGACCTGGGTCTGCATGCCCGTGTGGGTCACCACCAGTTCCGCCCGGCCACGGACGACCGTGGTGTTCATGTACCCGCAGTTCGACCGCTCGGCCAGCGGCACATCACCGTCGTCGGCGACGTGGACCGGCTCGGTCGTCTTGTCGACGGGGACCGACTCCCCCGTCAGCGTCGACTCGTCGACCGAGAGCGAGGCCGCCGTCACGAACCGGCCGTCGGCCGGCACCCGGTCACCGGCCTCGAGGAGCACCAGGTCGCCGGGGACCAGGTCGCGTGCCGGGACCTCACGGACCTCGCCGTCCCGTCGGACCCGGACGATGACCTCGAGCATCTCCTTCAGGGCCGCGAGTGCGTCGTCGGCCTTGGTCTCCTGGACGTAGCCGAGCACGGCGTTGATCAACAGGACGATCGCGATGACGATCGGGTCCTTGACGTCACCCACCGCCGCCGAGACCGCCGCCGCCCCGATCAGGATGTAGACGAGGACGTTGTTGAACTGGTCCAGGAACCGCCGCCATCCGGGGCGGCGGGGGGGCTCGGCCAGTTGGTTGGGTCCGACCTCCTCGAGGCGGCGCTCGACCTCGGCACCGGACAGGCCGTCAGCGGGATCGACGCCGAGGAGACGCTCCACCTCCGTCGACTCCAGGGCGAAGGCCTGGCGGACCGGGTCGAGTCCGACGGCCGACCTTCCGACGGGCGGGCTGGCTGATGGGCTGGCGGGCTGGTCTGCGGGCGACATGGTGGGGTCAGTCTCTCACTCGGGGCCCGCTGCGGATGCGGGCACCGGGGATCGTAATGCACGAAGGCGAATTCCTGTTTTCACCGGATGGTTCTACGATGACCGGCGTGACCGAGCAGTGGACCTTCCTGACCAACCATGCGCACGTCCTGGTCCTCTTGGACCGTGACCCGGACATGCGGATGCGGGACCTGGCCCGGGAGGTCGGCATCACGGAACGGGCGACCCAACGGATCATCAGCGAACTGGTCGACAGCGGCTACCTCACCCGCCGCCGGCAGGGTCGCCGCAACACCTACACGGTCCACGGGGACCAGCCGCTCCGCCACCCGCTCGAGTCGCAGCACACGGTCGACGAGCTCCTCCGCGCCGTCGGCGGGGACTGACGTCGCGACTCAGTTCCCGAAGTACCTCGAGTCGAGCTCCTCGGTGGTGCCGTTCTCCCGCAGGGCCAACAACTCCAGGTCCAGGGGCTCGACCAGCGGGTTCCCCGGACGGAACGCCATCCCGTAGCCCTGGGGTTGGAGGAGCGGACCGACCACCTCGACGCCGTCGTCGCCGCGGGACTGGACCAGGTAGCGGAGCACGGGCGAGTCGTAGACCAGCGCCTCGGCCTGACCGGAGGCGACCTCGGCGTAGGCCTCGTCGACGTCGGGCAGCGGCCTCGCCGGCAGGTCGATCGACTCCAGGTACCGGGACGACGACGTCTCGGCCACCGTCACGACGTCACGGCCGTAGAGGTCGGACACGGACCGGACCTCGGAGCGGATCCGGTCGATCGTGAGGGCGGAGGTGATCACGGCGGTGAAGTGCGCCACGAGCACCAGGCCGACGAGCATCCACACCATCGCCACGAGCCGGCCCCAGCGGGACTGCACCGTCCGGTCGCCGTAGCCGATCGTGGTCATGGTCACGATCGCCCACCAGATCCCCTCCCAGACACCTGCGGCATACGAGTGCGGGAAGTCGTCGTTGGTCCGGCGTTCGACCAGCCAGACGATGTGGCCGACGATCACCAACAGCACCACGAGGACCAGGAGCAGGAGCAGCACCGTCGACGAGAACAGCGCCAGCATCTGCCCCCAGAACCCCTGGTCGGTCGGACGCACCAGGACCTGCAGGCCCGAGTCGTACATGGGGAACGAGAAGTCGAACTCGGCCTCTCGCTCGGCGGTGATCGAGATGGCCCCGAGCGCAGCGTCCGTCCGACCGGTCCGAACCGCGTCGAGCTGCTCGGCGACGGTCGCCACCTCGACGTAGTCGTAGGGCACCTCGAGCTGGGCCGCAGCAGCCTGCCAGACGTCGATGCTGTAGCCCGACCAGCCGCCCGCCGTGGGGAATGCGAACGGCTCGATCCGACGGACCGCGATCGACAGTCGACCGTCCCCGCCCGTGGCGGCTGCGAGCGTCTCGGGTGACAGCGGTGCGACCGGATCGAGCTGGCGGTCCGCGGCCCCGGCGGGCAGGGCGGCGAGCAGCGTCACCGCCGCCGCAGCGGCCAACAGGAGTGCGAACGCGCGCCGCAGCGTCCGGACCGCGTCAGACGAGGTGCGAACGGACGACGGCGACGGTGGCCGCCACGTCACGCTGCACGACGTCGGCGTCGACCGTCAGGTCGGGACCGAGGTAGTCCTCGAGCGGCAGGCGGAGCGCTACCGACGAGACGCCCTGGCCGGTCCACTCGTCCGCGGCGACGACCACGGCGCCCGAGGGTGCCTCGACGATCGAGGTCTCGACGAAGGCGCCGGTCGCCTGGAACCGGACGCCGAAGGCCACGTCCCCGGCCCGGACCTCCTCGGGCTCGTCGCCCGCCAGGTGGCCGAGGGTCACGGTGAGCGCCTCGCCCGGTTCGCCGTCGAAGCGGATCTCGTCGACGTCGTCGCCGTCACTGCGTTCGGCGAGCGTGAACCCCTGCGACTCGACGCCGGCCATGACCGCCGCGTTCAGGGCCGAGGCGGCAGCGGCGATCCGGTCGGCGCCGGCGGTCCGGGCCCGTGAACGGGTGACGAGCTGGTCGAAGGCCTGCTGGTGGGCGGGCGACACGGCCGGACTGGCATCCGGGGCCGGGGCCGGTTCTGGTGCCGGGGCCGGTGCCGGAGCCGGAGCCGGTGCCGGTGCCGGTGCCGCGAACGGTGATCCGGCCGCCGGTGGCTGGGCCGGGACATCGGCGTCCTCACCGCCGGCCACCTCGACCGGTGCCGAATCACCGAAGATCGAGCGGCGGGGCTCCACCTCGGCCGGTGCGGTCTGACCCGGGGTCGGCGCCTCGTCCTGGACGGTCGCAGCCGCCCAGTCCTCCTGGACCGGTGCGGGCTCGAAGGTCGGCGACACCGGCACGGCGTCACCGGCGAACATGTCGGCCGAGTAGTTCTGGCCCGAGACCGGCTCCGTGGGCTGGCCCGGAGCGCTCGTC
>SXMI01000192.1 GCA_005777415.1 Actinomycetota bacterium
ACGGTCTAGCCGGCGCCGACATCGCCCTGGAGCAGCCGGTGCATGGGGTGGGGTCGCCGGAGGTCGGCCAGGATCTCCTCGACCGCCCGGCGCTGGGCACCGGTCAGCGGGTAGGGCAGGGCATCGACGAACGACGCGACCAGGCCGGGCGCCGGACCCGACCCCGTTCCCACGACGTGCTCGATCCCCCGCGAGGTGTGCGCCAGACGACGCTGGTGCCGGACGAGCGCCAACTGGATCCGCAGGAGCTCGTCGAAGACGAGCCGGTCGCGGGCACCGTGCACGTCGTGGAGGTCGGCCGGCTCGTGGATGTCGCGGACCGCCTCGTCGCGGCCGAGCAGCCCGAGACGCCGCCGGTGCTCATCCGGGAGCGGGTCGGCGATGCCTCGGACCCGAGATCGGCGCAGCGCCTGCGCGATCCACTCGGCGAACTCCCAGGTCGACAGACGGCTGGACTCCGACTGCGGGTAGACGGGCACGATCCGTCCCGTCCGGTTGCCGACCGGGTCGACGACCGGGTTCGTCATCTGTCGCCGCCCGCGGAAGACCTCGACCTTCCCGAAGACCGCCACCTCGACCTCGTCGTCACGGAGACCCTCGAGCTGACGGGTCCGCCAGGGCTGGTTGAAGAAGGTGCACCGCAGCGTTCCGGTCGCATCCCGCAGGTCGGCGGTCACCATGCTCCGGCCGCCGCGGACACGCCGGGAGCTGCACGAGGCGACCCGGCACAGCACCAGGGCCTCGACCCCCGACTCGAGCTCGGCGACCGACGCCTCCCGGGTCCGGTCCAGGTAGCGCCGGGGGTACCAGGTCAGCAGGTCCAGCATCGAGGTGATCCCCAGACCGCGGAGCGACTCGAGCTTGGCCGGACCGACGCCGCTCAGGCGCTCCACGCCCATGGCGTGCAGGTCCAGCAGGGTCAGCGGCGGCTCGCCGGTCACCGCCAGACCCTACCGACCGACTCCCGGGTCGATGCCGACCGGCCCCGCCCACGAGCCCCGCCCACCGGCCCGCAGGTCGACTTTCACCGGTCACCACGCAGCCGCTACGGTGACGACTCGGTCCGCGGTGCATCTGCGGTCCACGACCACCGGAGCGCCGCCGACCCCGCGGGCCCCCGACCCGGAGTGACCTGATCCATGTCTTCCGTCTGCGAGATCTGCGACAAGCGCCCCCAGTTCGGCATGCGCGTCAGCCACTCACACCGCCGGACCAAGCGGCGCTGGAACCCCAACATCCAGCGCATCCGCGTCATGGTCAACGGTGGGACCCGACGCATGAACGTCTGCACCAGCTGCATCAAGGCCGGGAAGATCACCAAGCCCACCGCTCGGCGTTCGACGACGGCCGGCGCCGGCTGACGGAGCGCTTTGCCGCTCACGGGGCCGGTCGGTACCGTGAGTGAACCCGTGGGGCGTGGGATCCTCGCCCGGCGGTCCGTCGAGCCCGATCGCACCGAGGAGCCAACCAGTGCAAGGCGTGATCAAGTCCTACGATCCGGTCACTGGTGACGGCATCGTCGTGACCGACGTCGGCCTCGCCGAGTACGACCTGGCGCCGGACGCCATCGTGGGCTCGGTCTTCCGCATGCTCCGCCAGGGGCAGCGGGTCCGCTTCGAACTCGACGGTGACGGTCGGGCGACCGGCCTGAACCTGGGGTCCGAGCGGGACATGGGAACACCCGACTTCCAGGGGCACGCCGAACCGGCGCCCGACGGAACCACCGCCTGAGCGGTCCACCACCGAGGAGCACCATGCCGGGAGTGAGCACCAACCAGAAGCTGATCGACTGGGTCGCGGAGTGGGAGTCGATCTTCCAGCCCGACGCCGTCGAGTGGTGCGACGGCTCGGCCGAGGAGTACGACCGCTACTGCGAGATGCTCGTCGAGGGCGGCACCTTCGAACGACTCGAGGACGCCAAGCGGCCCCACAGCTACCTGGCGCTGTCCGACCCCGCCGATGTGGCCCGGGTCGAGGACCGGACGTTCATCGCCTCCGAGCGCCAGATCGACGCCGGCCCGACCAACCACTGGCGCGACCCGGCCGAGCTCAAGGCCGAGATGCTCGAGTTCTACCGGGGCTCCATGCGCGGCCGCACGATGTACGTCGTGCCCTTCTCCATGGGGCCGCTCGGCTCGCCGATCGCCCACATCGGGGTGCAGCTCACCGACTCGCCCTACGTGGCCGTGTCCATGCGGATCATGACGCGCATGGGCCAGGGCGCGCTCGACGTGCTCGGGGCCGACGGCGAGTTCGTCCCGTGCGTCCACTCCGTCGGCTACCCGCTCGTGGACGCCGACGGCACCGCCCGGGCGGACGTGCCGTGGCCCTGCGACGGCGACAACAAGTACATCTCGCACTTCCCCGAGACCCGGGAGATCTGGTCCTACGGGTCGGGGTACGGCGGCAACGCCCTGCTCGGCAAGAAGTGCTTCGCGCTGCGCATCGCCTCGACCATGGCCCGCGACGAGGGCTGGATGGCCGAGCACATGCTGATCCTCGGAGTCACGCCGCCCGATGGCGAGACGGTCTACGTGGCCGCCGCCTTCCCGTCGGCCTGCGGCAAGACCAACATGGCCATGCTCATCCCGTCGCTGCCGGGCTGGAAGGTCGAGACCGTCGGCGACGACATCGCCTGGATGAAGTTCGGCGAGCACGGCCGCCTGTACGCCATCAACCCCGAGGCCGGCTTCTTCGGTGTCGCCCCGGGCACCTCCGACACCACCAACCGCAACGCGATGGAGACCCTCTGGGGGAACTGCATCTTCACCAACGTCGCCCGGACCGACGACGGCGACGTCTGGTGGGAGGACATGACCGACGAACCCCCGGCACACCTCGTCGACTGGCGGGGACAGGACTGGACCCCGGCGTCGGACTCGCCGGCGGCGCACCCCAACGCCCGGTTCACCGCACCGGCCTCCCAGTGCCCGTCGATCTCACCCGTGTGGCAGGACCCGGCCGGCGTGCCGATCTCGGCGATCCTCTTCGGCGGGCGCCGGGCCACCAATGTCCCGCTGGTGACGGAGTCCACCTCCTGGCAGCACGGCACGTTCCTGGGTTCCATCATGAGCTCCGAGAAGACCGCCGCCGCTGCCGGCGTGGTCGGCGAGGTCCGCTTCGACCCGTTCGCCATGCTGCCCTTCATGGGCTACAACGTCGGCGACTACATCGGGCACTGGCTCGAGATCGGCGCGGCGACCGACGAGGCGAAGCTCCCGAAGCTCTTCTGGGTGAACTGGTTCCGCAAGTCCGACACCGGGTCGTTCATGTGGCCCGGGTTCGGCGAGAACAGCCGAGTGCTCAAGTGGGTGCTCGAGCGGGTGGCGGGGACCGCCGATGCCACCGAGACCCCGATCGGCAACGTTCCCACCCCCGACTCGCTCGACGTGAGCGGCCTCGACCTCGACGCCGGGACGCTCCAGGCGCTCCTCGAGGTCGACGCGACCGCCTGGAAGGACGAGGTCGAGCTGATCAACGCCCACTTCGACTCGATCGGCGAACGCCTGCCCGAGGCCATGCGGACCGAGTTGGCCGACCTGGAGCGTCGACTCAACGGCTGACCGCGCAGCGGTCAGTGGTTGACCGTCATGGCCCGGATCGCCAGACCCATGACGAACAGGCCTCCGAAGCCGTAGAGCAGGTACTGCCAGGCCAGCAGTTGGCTGCGGTAGCCGTACAGGATCGCGATCGCCACGATCGCGACGAACCCGTAGAACACGTGGAACTGCGGTACCTGGAGGCCCTGGCCGGCCAGCAGCTGCACGCCGAGGGCCACCTGGACGACGACCGCCACCTCGGCGGCGATCACGAACCACCAGAGCGCCCGGACCCGGAGCGGGGCCCACCAGTGCGCCGCCAGACACCACGCCCCGGTGAGGCCGTTGGCGACGATCGTCACCCAGGCCCACCACTCGTGCAGTCCGAGGATCCGGGCGCCCACCGGAGGGACGCTAGTCCCGGACGGGAAATCCACCCGAGTGCGGAATAGCGGGGCCGCCCGCTCGGTTGTGCCCTCCGACGGAGATGGCCCCATGAACGTCACCGTCGAAACGGGGTGGATGACCCTCCCTCCCTCCAACCCGCATCCCCCTGACGAACGGGGCCCCGGCACTGTCGCCGGGGCCTCGTTCCATGTCCGGAACGCGACCGCGGCTCAGGTCCAGATCGAGGTCGTGAACGACGCCCCGGCCGCTCGGGGCGAGCCGGTGGCGATGTACCACTCGGCGCCGAAGGCGGCGGCGAACTCGTCGTCGGAGAGCTGGAGGAACCAGGAGTCGGCCGGGATCTGGGTGGCGTGCGCCGCCATGGCCGCCCGCTTGGCGTCGATCCACGCGGTGACGTCGATCCGGTGCGTGATGAGCTCCTCAGGGGAACCGAACTCGGCCTCGGTCGCCGCCTCCGGGACCTCGGGAGCCGCCGCCTCCGGGACACCGGTCTCGTTCTCGACCTCGGCCGCCGCGGCGGCCGCCTGCGCCTCGATGAGCGTCCGGAGGTGGTCACGGTTCATGGTGGACTGGAGGACGCTCGGCACCCCGGCCAGCTCCGCCGCCCGGAGGCCGACCCGGTGGACCTGGATGTGGTCGGGATGTCCGTACCCACCGTGGTCGTCGTAGATCGTCAGGACGTCCGGGTGCTCCTCGTCGAGGATCGCGGCGAGTCGCCGGGCTGCGGCCTCCACGTCGGCGGTCCAGAACGTGTACGGACCGTCGTTGGTCGGCTCACCCATCATCCCCGAGTCGACGTAGCCGAGGAACTCGATGCGGTCCACGCCGAGCACGCGGGCCGACTCGTAGGTCTCGGCGATCCGTCGCTCCCAGAGCGCCTCGCCCTCGGCGAGGACGCCCGGTGCCACCTCACCGCGCTCGCCCCTCGTGGCGACGACCAGCACCGTGCGGTGACCCTCCGCATGCGCGGCCGCCAGCGTTCCGCCGGTCGCGATGCACTCGTCGTCGGGGTGGGCGTGGAAACAGACCAGCGTGGACACGCCGACACGGTACCCGTGCCGCAGCGCTCGGCGATCAGCCCGTGCCGGAGCGCGCGGCGATCAGCCGGCGACGGCCCCGCCCGCGCGCCAGGCCTCGATCTGGGCCGCGTCCACGCCCAGCCACTCCCCCAGCACCTCGTCGGTGTGCTGACCGGCGTGCGACGGCGGACGCTGGATCGAGCCGGGGGTGCGACTGAACCGCGGCGCCGGCGACGGTTGGGGGACGCCGGCCACCTCGGTGAAGGTGCCACGGTCGCGCACGTGCGGGTGCTCGAGCGCCTCGCTCATCCGCAGGACAGGGGCGAAGCAGACGTCGGTCCCCTCCATCAGCTCGCACCACTCGTCGCGGGTCCGGGTGGCGAAGATCGCCGACAGCCGCTCCCGGAGCTCGGGCCACCGGGCCGTATCCATCTGGTGCGGCAGATCCTCGCCCCGGGACCGGTAGTCCTCGTCGAGTCCGGTCAGGCGCACCAGCTCGGCGTAGAACTGCGGTTCGATCGAGCCG
>SXMI01000193.1 GCA_005777415.1 Actinomycetota bacterium
GCAGGTCCCGGTTGTACGCGAGGGGCAGCCCCTTGAGGGTCGCGAGGAACCCCGCCAGGTCCCCGATCAGTCGGCCGGCCTTGCCCCGCGCCAGCTCGGCCACGTCGGGGTTCTTCTTCTGGGGGAGCATCGACGAGCCGGTGGCGTACGCGTCGTCGAGCCGCACGAAGCCGAACTCGTCGGTGCTCCAGACGACCAGCTCCTCGCCCAGTCGCGACAGGTGGACCCCGAGCAGGGCGCACACGAAGAGCGTCTCGGCCGCGAAGTCGCGATCGGAGGTGGCGTCCAGCGAGTTGTCGAAGACGGCGGAGAACCCTGCGTCCACGGCAGTGGCCGCCGGGTCGAGCGGCAGGGACGAGCCGGCGAGCGCGCCCGCCCCGAGCGGCGAGACGTCACAGCGCCGTCGGCAGTCGGCGATCCGGTCGACGTCGCGGAGCAGGGCCCAGGCGTGCGCGCCCAGATGGTGTGCGAGCAGCACGGGCTGCGCCTGTTGCAGGTGGGTGTAGCCGGGCAGGTACGCCGCATCCGCACCCGTTCCCGCCTCGAACGCACGGTCCCCCAGCACCGACGCCAGGTCGAGGACACGGGATGCGACGACCCCGAGCTCACGACCGACGTAGCGGCGGAACGCCGTGGCGACCTGGTCGTTGCGGGAGCGGCCCGTGTGCAGCTTGCCGCCGGCGGGACCGACCAGCTCCGTGACCCGCCGTTCGATGGCGGTGTGGACGTCCTCGTCGCTGGCGACGAAGGCCAGATCCCCGGACCGGAACTCCATCTCGACCGCATCGAGGCCGCCCAGCACGGCACCGAGCTCGTCCTCGCTGAGGAGCCCGGCCCGGTGGAGGCCGCGGACGTGGGCCTTCGAGCACGCCACGTCGTCGATCAGCAACCGCTGGTCGTAGTCGAGGCTCCCGGTGAACGCGACCAGTTCCTCGGCCGGTGAGACGTCGAACCGCCCGTGCCAGAGCTGGCCCCGGGCGGCGTCATCGGCGCTCACCGGGCGCCCGGGCCCTGCACGTCGGACCAGGTCTGCACGCCCAGCCCCCAGATCCGCACGAATCCCTCGGAGTCCGCATGGCGGAAGCGGTCGGCGGCGTCGTAGGTCGCCAGCCCGTAGTCGTAGAGGGAACGCTCGGCGCGGCGGCCGACGACCCAGCACCGTCCGGGCTCCAGCGCCATGCGCACCTCGCCCGTCACGTGCTCCTGGGAGGTGTCGACGAAGGCGTCGAGGGCCTCCTTCAGCGGCGAGAACCACAGCCCGTCGTAGACGAGCTCGGCGTAGCGGTGCTGGAGTCGGATCTTCTCGCGTTGGAGGTCGCGCTCCAGCGTGATCGACTCCAGATCGGCGTGCGCCGCCATGATCGCCAGCGCACCCGGGGCCTCGTAGGTCTCCCGGCTCTTGATGCCCACCCGCCGGTTCTCGACCATGTCGAGGCGACCCCACCCGTAGGACCCGACGAGGTGGTTCAGGCGGACGATCAGCTCGTGGAGCGGGAGGCCTGCTCCATCGAGGGCGACCGGCACGCCCCGCTCGAAGGACACCGTGAACTCCCGGCGCTCCGTCGCCGTGGGCACCGTCATCTTCCACACCCCGACGGGCGGCTCCGCCCACGGGTCCTCCATCTCACCGCACTCGATGGCCCGGCCCCAGAGGTTGTCGTCGATCGAGTACAGCTTCTCCTTGGTCGCACCCACCGGGATCCCGTGGCGAGCGGCGTAGTCGATCGAGTCCTCGCGGGTGAATCCCCAGTTCCGGACCGGGGCCAACTGCTCCAGGTCGGGGGCGAGCGCCATGTAGCTCACCTCGAAGCGCACCTGGTCGTTGCCCTTCCCGGTGCAGCCGTGGGCGACGCCATCGGCTCCGTAGGCACGCGCCACCTCCACCTGCTTGGCCGCGATCAACGGCCGGCTGAGGGCGGAGACGAGAGGGTACTGATCCTCGTAGAGCGCATTCGCCTTGATCACCGGAGCCAGGTACTCGTCCGCGAACTCCGCCCGGAGGTCGAGCTCCTCGTAGGCGATGGCGCCGGCACCCAACGCCTTCTCCCGGTTCCCCTCGAGCGTCCCCTCCTGACCGACGTCCGCCGACAGGCAGACGACCTCGACCCCGAGGTGCTCGATCATCCACCGCACCGCCACCGAGGTGTCGAGTCCGCCGCTGTAGGCCAGCACCACCCGGTTCGCCATGTTGTCCTCCGTCTCGTTCCGTCGCTCGTCGTGTTCCCGGACTCAGCCGAGTCCGGCCAGGTCGGCCATCGTGGCGCACAGGCCGGCACCGCGACCCGCTCGCGCGACCACCAGGACGGTGTCATCGCCGGCGACGGTGCCGACGACGTCATCCATCCCGTTCCGATCGATCGCCGATCCGACCACGTGGGCCGACCCCGGCGGTGTCCGTAGGACCACGAGGTCACCGGACCGGTCGATGTCGACCACCCAGTCGCCGACGACGCGTCGGAGGTGTTCCTCCGGGGCCACCTGGTCACGGGGCAGCTCGGGTACGGCGTAGACGGGTTCGCCACCGCTCATACGCACCTTGATGGCACCCAGCTCGTCGAGGTCCCGGGAGACGGTGGCCTGGTTGACCGTCACCCCCGCCGAGGCGAGCAGCTCGACGAGCTGCGACTGGTTGGAGACACGGTGCTCCTCGAGCAGCTTGGAGATCCGGTGCTGGCGTTGCTGCTTGGTCGTCACGACCCCTCCCCCCGGGCGTCCGGGTCCAACAGGAACGTGAACAGACCACGGGCCGTGTGGAGGCGGTCGTGGGCCTGGCTCCAGATCCGACTGGACGGACCGTCGAGCACCTCGTCGGTTGCCTCGTCCCCTCGGTGCGCCGGGAGGCAGTGGAGGAACACCACTCGCTCCGAGGCGAGCCCGAGAAGCTCGGCATCGACACGCCACGGAGCGAACACCGCAGTGCGGGCAGCCTGCTCCTGCTCCTGGCCCATCGAGTACCAGGTGTCGGTGTAGACCACGTCGGCCCCCGCCACGGCACGTCGCGGGTCGGCCTCGACCTCGACCGTCGCCCCGGCCGCCGCGATCCGGTCACGGTCGGCATCGGAGAAGCCGTACTCCGCCGGGCCCGACCACACGAAGGTCGCACCCACGAGGGAGCAGCCGATGGCGAGCGAGCGGGCGACGTTGTTGGCGTCGCCCACGAACACCACGCGCCGACCCGACAACGAGCCGAACTCGCGCCGCATCGTCAGCAGGTCGGCCAACGTCTGGATCGGGTGGGCGTCGTCGGAGAGCAGGTTGACGACCGGCACCGTCGACGCCCCGGCCAGGCGCTCGAGGACCGAGTGCGCGTAGACCCTGGCGCCGAGGAGACGACCCATGCCGGAGCACAACCGCGCCAGGTCCTCGGCGGACTCACGACGGTCGATCCCGACCTCGTCGCTGAGCAGCGCCACCGGGTGCCCTCCGAGCTGACTCGTCGCCATCTCGACAGAGGTCCGGGTCCGGGCCGAGGGCTTCTCGAAGAGGAACACCGCTCCCGACCCGGCGAGCAGGTCGGACCGGGGTGCGGCGAGCGAGAGGTCCAGGACCCGGAGCACCTCGTCGGGCGTCAGGTCGTCGATCTCCAGGAAGTGGCGGATCCCGCTCACCGTGACGTCCCTCCCTCGGTCCGGTCGGCGACCAGCGCCGCCGCGTCCAACACCGCTGCGACCCCGGTGTCGAGCTCCTCGTCCGTGATCAGCAGGCTCGGCGCGAGCCGGAGGGCCGTCGGGGTCACCGCATTGACCACGACGCCGCGATCGAGGAGCTCGCGGGCGACATCCGCGGACGGGACGTCGAGCTCCACCGCCAGGAGCAGGCCCCGGCCCCGGACCGACACGACGTGGGGCGCGCCCGTCAGCGCCTCCGTGCAGCGCTCCCCCGCCCGGGTCGACCGACCCACGACGTCCTCGGCCTCCATGACCTCGAGCACCGCCCGGGCGGCGGCCGTGGCCAGGGGCTGACCGCCGTAGGTCGTGGCGTGGTCGCCGGGCACGAACGACGACGCCGCCTCGGCTGTGGCCCAGCACGCACCGATCGGGACGCCGTTGCCGAGGGCCTTGGCCATGGTCACCACGTCGGGACGGACACCTGCGTGCTGGTGGGCGAACCACGCGCCGCAGCGGCCGAGTCCGGTCTGCACCTCGTCGACCATCATGAGCACGTTGCGCTCGGAGCAGATCTCACGGACGCCCCGCAGGTACTCCACCGAGGCCGGCTGCACCCCGCCCTCGCCCTGGACCGCCTCGAGCAGCACGGCCGCCACATCGGGGGTCACCGCAGCGTCGAGGGCCTCGAGGTCGTCGAAGGGAACGTGACGGAACCCCTCCGGCAGCGGTTGGAACGGTTCGTGCTTGGCCGGCTGGCCGGTGGCCGCCAGAGCGGCGAGCGTCCGTCCGTGGAAGCTCCCCCAGGCCGAGACCACCTGGTAGCGACCGGCAGCTGCGGGCCCCCACCGCCGTGCGAGCTTCAGGGCGCACTCCACGGCCTCGGCCCCCGAGTTGGCGAAGAACACCTGCCCGCCCCCGCCGAGCAGCCGGTCGAGGGTCGAGGCGACCACCGGGGCGTGCTCGGTGGCGAACAGGTTCGACACGTGCAGAAGGGTCTGGGACTGCTGGGCGAGCGCGGCGGCCACCTCCGGGTGGGAGTGGCCGAGCGACGTGACGGCGAGGCCCGAGAGCAGGTCCAGGTAGCGACGGCCGTCCCGGTCCCAGAGCCAACTCCCCTCCCCGCGGACGAACTCGACGAGCGGCGGCCCGTAGGTCCCCATGATCGGGCAGCGGGTCGACGACGGGTCCGCCCCGACGGCGGCCCGGTGCGCCGCGATCATCTCGGCGGACGTCACGATCCGCTCCCGGTCACCATCGTGCCGACCCCGGCATCGGTGAACAGCTCGAGCAACAGCACGTGCGGGAGTCGACCGTCGACGAGGTGGACCGAGCCGACGCCGTGGCGGACGGCGCGGGCACAGCCCGTCAGCTTGGGCACCATGCCCCCCGAGACGGTGCCATCGGCGATGAGTCCGTCGACGGCGTCGACGTCGACCCGGGCGATGAGGGACTCGGGCCGGTCGACGTCGGCGAGCAGGCCCGGGACGTCGGAGAGGAAGACCAGCTTCTGGGCGCCGAGCCGTTCGGCGACCGCCGTGGCCGCGTCGTCAGCGTTGATGTTGTAGGTCTGGCCGTCGGCATCGACGCCGATCGTGGCGATCACCGGGATCAGCCCCATGGCGAGCGTCCGCTCGATGAGCTCCGGGTTGACCTCCGTGATCGTGCCCACGAACCCGAGCTCGGGGTCGTGGGTCTCGGCGACGAGCAGCTGGGCGTCCGTCCCCGCCAGACCGAGCGCGACCGGACCGAAGGCGTTGAGCGCCGTCACGATGTCGGCGTTGACCTTGCCCATCAGCACCATCTGCGCCACCTCGAGCGTCTCGGCATCGGTCACCCGTCGGCCGTCGACGAAGGAGGACTCCTTGCCGAGTCGCTGCAACCACTCACCGATCTGGGGGCCTCCACCGTGGACCACGACGGGACGCATGCCGACCCGGTGCATGAGCACGATGTCCTGGGCGAACTCGGCGAACAGGTCCGGGCGGCTCATCGCGTTGCCGCCGAACTTCACCACGACGACGGAACCCCGGAAGCGCTCGATGTACGGCAGGGCCTGGAGGAGCACGTCGACCGCCACCTGGGGATCGTGCTGATCGCTCACGGTGTGACCCCCGTCAGGCTCAGCCCGGCGGTCTCCGGGAGGCCGAGTGCCAGGTTCAGGCACTGCAGCGCCTGGCCGGAGGCCCCCTTGCCGAGGTTGTCGATGGCAGCGAGTGCGAGCACGGTCCCGGTGCGCTCGTCGTAGCGAGCCGTGACGTGCGCGGTGTTCGACCCCAGCGTCGCCTTGGTCGACGGTGACGTCTCGGAGACGACGACGAACGGTTCATCGCGGTAGGCGTCCTCGAGCGCGGCGAGCAGGTCCCCGGTGCTCAGGCCGTCCCGGGCCGGCCGGCCGTAGCAGGTCGCGAGGATCCCCCGGCTCATCGGCACGAGGTGCGGAGTGAAGAGGACCGATGCGCCCAAGTTGGTCTCCATCTCGACGGTGTGGCGGTGGTCGAGCAGTCCGTAGGCGGTGACGTCGGAGTCGACGGCGCAGAAGGTCGTGGTGGGCCTGGGCGGGCGTCCGGCGCCCGAGACCCCCGAGACCGCGTCCACGACCAGGCCGTGCCGCTCCACCAGTCCGGCCTGGACCAGCGGGTGGAGGGCCAGCGTCGCCGCAGTCGGATAGCAGCCCGGAACGGCGACCGCGTCGGCGCCCGTGATCCGGGCGCGATGGAGCTCGGGGAGTCCGTAGACGAACCGCTCGAGCAGTTCCGGGACGGTGTGGCGCTCGTGGTACCAGCGCTCGTAGTCGGCGGCATCGTCGAGTCGGAAGTCGGCCCCGAGGTCGACCACCACCCGGACCCGATCGAGCAGAACGCCCACCAGGGCCTGACTGGCCCCGTGGGGCAGCGCCACCACCACGGCGTCGACGTCGGCGAGCGCGGCGACCGGATCGGAGGGCGGCCAGGCGCTGTAGGTCAGACCGGGGTACGCCGCGGCCAGTCCGGGGTACAGATCGGCGACGGGCACCCCGGCCTGGCTGTCCGCCGTTGCGAACGCCAGCTCCAGCGATGGATGCCCGGCCAGCAGGCGCAGGAGCTCGGCCCCGGTGAACCCGGATGCGCCGATCACGCCGACGCGGTGACCCGGCGTCGGGCCGCCGTGCTGCTGGTCGTTCAGGGACATGTTCGCACCCTAGCGCAAGATCATGCAGCCCGCTGCAATTCTATGCGGAACACTCGGGCGCAGGAACCCGGGGACAGGTCCCTCAGGCGCGGAGCACCGCACCGTGGGCGGTCGACACCTCGTCGATGATCCGCTCCCGCAGCTCGGCCACCTCGGCGTCGGTGAGGGTCCGGTCGTCGGCCTGGAACCGCACGCTGAACGCCAGGCTCCGACGGCCACTGCCGAGCGCGTCGGAACGGAACACGTCGAACAGCCGGACCGAACGAACCAGTTCCCCGCCGGCACTCCGGACCGTGGCACGGACCCCGGCGGCGGGCACCTCGTCGCCGACGACGAACGCCAGGTCGACGTCCGTCGACGGGAACCGGCTGACCGGTCGAGCCTGCCGGGGCGGCGACGGGAGCGCCAGCACGACGGTCAGGTCGAGCTGGAGCCAGGCGACCCGCTCCTCGATGCCGTGGCGCTCCAGGACGTCGGGGTGCACCTCGCCGACGGAGCCACAGGCGACCCCGGCCAGTTCGACCGTGGCGGATCGACCCGGGTGCAGACCGGCGACCGGGTGGTTCGTGACCACCAACGGAGCGACCCCGACCGAGGCCACGACGGCGTCGAGCAGTCGGACGGCGGCCCCCGCGTCACAGCCGGCGAGCGCCACCGCGAGGTGCTCGCGTTCGCCGTCGAGCACCCGACCTGCCCGGGCCGACTCGTCCACCGAGGCGATCACGCCACCTCCCACCTCGAAGACCCGTCCGATCTCGAAGAGCCACACCCCCTCCGCCCGGTGCGTCGCGTTGTAGGCCACGGCCCCCAACAACCCCGGCAGGAGGGAGGTCCGCAGGATCGACTCCTCGGCGGCCAGCGGGTTCGCCAGGGCCAGGCCGACCGACGGGAGTCCGCACCGCTCGAGGTCACCCGGAGCGAGGAACGGGAGCGGCATGGCCTCGTCGCATCCGGCGCCGAGGAGCGTGCCGCGGATCCGGCGGCGCCGCTGCTGTGCCTCCGTCAGGCCGCCGGCCTGGGCGATCACCGGGACGGTCCGCGGCAGCCGCGACAGACCGTGCATCCGACCCACCTCCTCGACGAGGTCGATCTCCTCGCGGCAGTCAGGACGCCAGGTCGGGACCCGGACCTCCAGGTCCTCACCAGAACCCGAGCACTCGAACCCCATGGGCCCGAGCAGGGAGCGAACGGCCACGTCGTCCATGTCCTCGCCCAGGACGGCGCCGACCCGGCTCGGCCGGAACCCCACCACTGCGGGCTCCGGGAGCTCACCGGTCGCCTCGGCCAGACCTGGACGGACCCGGGCCCCGGCGTACTCCACGAGCAGGGCGGCGACACGCTCCAGCGCCCGCCCTCCGATCCCGGTGTCGACCCCACGCTTGAACCGGAGCGAGGCCTCGGAGTGAAGTCCGAGGCCGGTCGAGGTGGCAGCCACCGAATCGGGATCCCACCAGGCGACCTCGACCATGACGCTGGTCGTGGAGGGCGAGATCTCGGTGCTCGACCCGCCCATCACGCCGGCGATCGCGAGCACTCGGTCCTCACGATCGACGACCACCCCGTCGCCCTCGCTGAGCTCCCGCTCAACACCGTCCAGGGTCACTGCGATCTCTCCGGCCCGGGCCCGACGGACGCCCAGGTGACCCCCGGGGACGGCCGCCAGGTCGAAGGTGTGGCTGGGCTGGCCCAACTCCAGCATCACGTAGTTCGAGGTGTCGACCACGACGTTGATCGGCCGCATGCCCGCGGCCTCGAGCCGGGCGGCCATCCACGAGGGCGACGGGCCGATCTGCACGTCGTCGAGCACGCAGATCGCGAACCGGCCGCAGAGCCCCGGGTCCGCGATGTGCACCGAGGCTCCGTCCAGGTCCCCCGCCATCAGCACCGGGTCGGGCCGCTCGACATCGAAGGGGAGGCCGAGGCGGGCGGCGACGTCCCGGGCGATCCCGAGCACGCTGAGGGCGTCCGGGCGGTTGGGCAGGACATCGACGTCCACGATCAGATCGGGTTCGAGACCGAGTGCCGGGCCCAGCGCGGCCCCGGGGCGCAGTCCGGGATCCAGGATCAGGATGCCGTCGTGGTCCTGACCCAGTCCGAGCTCGCGGGAGGAGCAGAGCATCCCGTTGCTCGCCTCGCCGCGCATGCGCCGGGCCGAGATCGCCAGACCATCGGGCATCGTGGTGCCGACGGTGGCGAGGGCCACCAGGTCCCCTGCCGCCATGTTCGACGCCCCGCAACAGACCTGCAGCGGGCCGCCGTCACCCGGATCGACATCGACGAGACGGATCCGATCGGCGTCGGGGTGCGGGCGCACCTCGAGCACCCGGGCGACGACCACGCCGTCGGGCACCTCGCCGACGGACCGGACGTCCTCGACCTCGAGGCCGAGGTCGCTCAACAACTCCGACAGTGGGCCCGCCTCGAGGTCGACGGGGGTGAACTCACGGAGCCAGTTCTGCGTGAACCTCACAGCTGCTCCAGGAACCGGACGTCGTTGGTGACGAACTCCCGGAGGTCGCCGACCCCGTGGCGGATCTTGGCCAGGCGGTCGATGCCGAAGCCGAAGGCGAAGCCGGTGAACTTCTCCGGGTCGTAGGCGTAGTCGCCGCGTTTGCGGTTCATTTCCAGGAACACAGCGGGATCGACCATGCCGCATCCGGCCAGTTCCAGCCAGCGGTCCCCGCGCCCGAGGGCGGCGGC
>SXMI01000194.1 GCA_005777415.1 Actinomycetota bacterium
GAGGTCGCCCCGGGGGCCGGGGCCATCGCCCGGGCCGTCGGCGCCAACGTGGCGCTGACCGAGGCCAGCGCCCGCGGCCACGACTGCGGGCACGGCCCGGGGGGCCACGCCTCCGAGGACGCCTTCAGCCCCTACGTCGACGGCGGGTACGACCACGCCACCTGGGGCGCCGACGTGGTGCTCGAACCCCTCAACCTCTGCGTGCAGACCCTGGACGGCATCCGCAACCACTCCTGGTCCCGGCCCGCCCCCGCCACCCCGGAGGGCGAGATCGTCTCCTGGGCCGACCGGATCGCCTACGTCTGCCACGACTTCGAGGACGCCGTGCACGTGGGCATCACCAGCCCGGACCTCCTGCCCGACCTGGTGCGCACCCGCTGCGGTGACCGTCGCAGCCGGCAGCTGCACGCCTTCATCGACGCCGTCGTGGACACGATCCGTTCGACCGGCCGGGTGGGCATGGACGACACGACCGCCACGGCGCTCGCCGAGTTCCGCCGCTTCAACTACGACCACATCTACATGCGACCGGCGTCGCTGGAGCAGTCGGCGTCGGTGATCCGGGTCCTGCGGGCGCTGGTGGAGCACCACGCCGAGAACCCGGAGACCCTGGGCCCGCAGGATGCGAGCGATCCCGTCGAACCCGGCGGACCGGCCGCGCGACGCGCCGCGGTCACCTGGGTGGGCGGCATGACCGACCGATACGCGTTCGCCCAGGCCGTCGACGTGCTGGGCTGGGACAGGCGGGACCTGCCCGCCGGGATCGGCTGAGCCCGACCGTTCGCTCAGGCCCGGTCGCTCAGGCCCGGTCGCTCAGGCCTGTTCACTCAGGCCCGGTCGCTCAGGACTCGTCGGTCAGGATGCTGACGATCTTGCGGTTGCGGCTGGAGCCGAACTTCACCTTGCCGTCGGCCATCGCGAACAGCGTGTCGTCACCGCCCCGACCGACGTTCTCGCCCGGGTGGATCCGGGTGCCACGCTGGCGGACGATGATCGAGCCGGCCGTCACCGAGGTCCCGTCGTAGACCTTCACGCCGAGCCGCTTGCTCTGCGAGTCACGCCCGTTCCTGGTCGAGCCGCCACCCTTGGTCTTCGACATGGGAGCCTCCTGCGTCCTCACCCGACCGCGGCCGGGAACTTCTGGTGTGGGGGGTTCAGCCCCGGGAGATCGAGGTGATCTCGACGGTCGAGTACGACTGGCGGTGACCCCACCGGCGCCGGACCCGGGCCTTGGCCTTGTAGTCGAAGGCCTGGATCTTGCGACCACGGCCCTCGTCGACGATGGTCGCCGACACGCTGGCGCCCCGGAGCTCGTCCGGGGTGGCGAGGACCGTCGATCCGTCGACCACCATGAGCGGGGTCAGCTCCACCGTCGAGCCCGGCTCGCCCACGCGCTCGACGCGCAGACGCTGACCCTGCTCCACTCGGTACTGCTTTCCGCCGGTCCTGACCACTGCATACATACGGATGACCACCCTATCGGCCCGGACCGACCGGGCGCACATCGGCCCCCGGGGCACCGCCGGGGTCAGCCCAGCAGCTCGGGCGGCACGATCAGGCCGCGCCCGTCACAGGACTCGCAACGGTGCGCCACCGACTCGAGCAGACCCTCACCGATCCGCTTCCGGGTCATCTCGACCAGTCCGAGCTCGGAGATGTTGAACACCTGGGTGCGGGTCTTGTCCATCGACAGGGCCGAGCGGAACGCCTTCACCACCCGGTCCCGGTTCTCCTTGACCTCCATGTCGACGAAGTCGATCACGATGATCCCGCCGATGTCCCGCAGCCGGAGCTGCCGCGCGATCTCCTCGGCCGCCTCGAGGTTGTTGTGCAACACGGTCTCCTCCAAGCTGGAGGACCCGACGTTGCGGCCGGTGTTGACGTCGATCACGGTCAGCGCCTCGGTCCGCTCGATCACGAGTGAACCCCCCGAGGGCAGCCAGACCATCCGGTCCAGCGCCTTGGCGAGCTGCTCGGTCACGTGGAAGCGCTCGAACAGGGCGAGGGGCTCGGCGGCCGGGTCGAAGAACTGCACCCGTTCGACGAGCTCCGGCGCGACCGCCGCGACGTAGTCCCGCAGCTCCTCGTAGACCGCCCGGTCATCGACGACGACGGAGCGGTACTCGGCGTTGAACTCCTCACGGATGATCCGCATGGCCAGCTCGGGCTCGCGGTAGATCAGTCCCGGCGACTGCTGCTTGGCGGCGAGCTCGGCGATCCGCTCCCACTGGCCCACGAGCCGGGCGACGTCCCGCTCGATCTCCTCGGCGGTCACGTTCTCGGCGGCGGTGCGGACGATGATGCCATGGCCCGCCGGACGCACCCGGTCCAGGATCTGGCGGAGCCGCTTGCGCTCCCCGTCGGGCAGCC
Organism: Actinomycetota bacterium; assembly: GCA_005777415.1. Classification (GTDB taxonomy): domain Bacteria; phylum Actinomycetota; class Acidimicrobiia; order Acidimicrobiales; family Microtrichaceae; genus SXMI01. The sequence goes on from SXMI01000194.1 coordinate 2,371, forward strand.
GCTTGGAGATCCCGTAGGTCGAGGAGTTGGGCACCAGCACGACGAACCGCCCCGGGAGCGAGACCTCCTGGGTGAGCCGGGCGCCCTTGTGGGCGATCGGATTCTTCGTCACCTGACAGGTGATCAGCTGCCGGGGCCGGAGCACGTCCTCGATCCGGGGCTGGGACCCCGGCGTCTCGACGTCGTCGGGGTCGTACTGGACGTCGCTGCGGTACAGCACGGCGCTCTTGGGTGTGGCGATGTCGACGAACGCCGCCTCCATGCCCGGCAGGACGTTCTCGACCTTGCCCACGTAGATGTTGCCGTGGATCTGGAAGACGTCGTCGGCCGGACGCGAGACGTAGTGCTCGATCAGCGAGCGACCCTCGAGGATCGCGATGTGGGTGGCCTCGCCGGCCACGTGGACGTACATCTGGAACCGGCCGACGGCCCGCCCCTTGCGCTGCCGGCCACGCCGCCGCTCCAGGGTCTCCTCGTCGAGCTCCACGGGCGGCTCGTCGGTGACCGAGCCGTCCACCGGCGTCGGCCGGTTCCGGCCACCTCCGCCCTGGGACCGCTGCTGGCCGCTGCGTCCCCCGGACTGCTGGCCGCCACGGGCCGGGCCGCCGCGCCCCTCGGACTGCTGAC
>SXMI01000195.1 GCA_005777415.1 Actinomycetota bacterium
GCCACCGGTTCGTGTTCGTCGAGGACTACGACATGGCGATCGCCCGGTCGCTGGTGCAGGGGGCCGACGTCTGGCTGAACACCCCGGTCAAGCCCATGGAGGCGTCGGGGACGAGCGGCATGAAGGCGGTCCTCAACGGGGCGCTGCACTGCTCGATCCTGGACGGCTGGTGGGCCGAGTGCTTCGACGACGGCTGGGCCGACGGCGGCGGGGCGAACGGGTTCGCGATCACCTCGGCCGACGGCATCGAGGATCAGGACCGACGCAACGAGGTCGAGGCCGGTGGGCTCTTCGAGCTGCTCGAGCGACGGGTCGTGCCGCTCTACCACCCTGACGGCCACTCCCCCGGGCAGGCCTCACCCGGCTGGGTGGAACGCCAGCGGGCCTCGCTGCGGACGCTCGGCCCGTTCGTGAGTGCCCACCGCATGGTGCGCGACTACGTCCGGGAGCTCTACCTGCCCGCCGCCGCGCACGCGGCCGCCCTCGGGGCCGACGACCACCGGGGCGCCCGGGAGCTGGCGGCGTACCGGGCCCGCCTCGACGCCTGCTGGCACCAGGTCCACGTCGATGCGGTCGACGTCTCCGATGCGATCGCGGACCTCGGCGACCTGCGACGGGTGGACGCCGTCGTCGCCCTGGGCGACCTGCGTCCCGACGAGGTCGAGGTCCAGCTCGTCGTCGGCCGGGTCGGACAGTCCGGCGAGCTCGAGGACACGACGGTCATCGGGATGCACGACGAGGGGCGCACCGGTGACGACCCGCCCCACCACCGGTTCGGCGCCGAGGCGTCGCTCGACCGGGCGGGCCGGATGGGCGTGACGGTGCGGGTCGTGCCCTCGCACCCGTCGGTGACGGCCCCGCTCGAGCTCGGCCACGTCGCCTGGGCCGACTGAGCCGAGGCCGCCGAGCGCGACCGGATCAGGGGAACACGGCCCGCCCGGGACCGTGCTCCAGGAACGAGGCCACCCCCACCCGGGCGTCCTCGGTGCCGAAGGAGTCCACGAAGCACCGCTGCTCCAGGTCGAGGCCGTCGGCGACGCTCAGCTCCAGTCCGCCGTCGATCGCCCGCTTCGCCAGGGCCAGGGACCGGCGCGGTCCGGCGGCCAGCGCGGCAGCCCGTTCGAGCGCCGCGTCCGTGGCGTCGCCGTCCACCACGGCGTCGACGAGTCCGATCCGTTCGGCCTCGGCGGCGTCCACGATCCGTCCGGTGAACACCAGGTCCTTCGCCCGGGCCGGTCCGACGAGTCGGGTCAGCCGCTGGGTCCCGCCGCCACCCGGGATGATCCCGAGCAGGATCTCGGGCTGCGCGAACCTCGCCCCGCCCGACGCGACGCGGAGGTCGCAGGCGAGGGCGAGCTCGCACCCGCCGCCGAAGGCGACGCCGTTGACGGCGGCGATCGTCGGGCACTCGATGGCGGCGACGGCCCCGAGCGCCCGCAGGAACGCTCCGCCGATCCGGGCCACGGCATCGGCGTCGGACAGCTCGAAGGGGGCCTCGCCCCCGCGTTCGGCGAACTCGGTGATGTCGGCACCGGCGGCGAACAGCTTCGGGCCGCCGGTGATCACGACGGCCCTCGGCCGGTCGTCGGGGTCCCGCTGGGCCATGTCGACGGCGATCGACTCGAGTTCGCCGAGGAGCTCCACGCACAGGGCGTTGACCTTCGGGTGGGTCAGGGTGATCAGCTCCACGCCGTCCTCACGGCGCTCGTGACGGACGAGTCGGCCGGTGGCGGGATCGGTCGGGGCGGGGACGTCGCTGGAGCTCATGGCCCGAGACGCTAACCCCCGGGATCGGACCCCGAGGGACCGAGTCGCTCGACCACCTCGCCGGCCGTCGGACGCCGGCCGGCCAGCGGATGGCGGCAGTCCGCCAGGATCCGACGGGTCGATTCGGTCACGGGAGCGGCTGGGTCGGTGGCCCATTCGACCGTGGCCGAGGCCGACCACACGTCGGCCGATGCCGTCGGGCGTCCGCCGCGCAGTCGCTCCGGAGCGGCCACCAGCGGGGTCCGGGCCCGGTCCCCCGGGCTGGTGTCCACGCCGCCCACGCCGAAGTCGACCAGGACCGGTCCGTCGGCGCCCAGCACGACGTTGGCCGGGCTCACGTCGCCGTGCACCACGCCCACCTCGTGGGCCGCGGCGAGCGCCCCGGCCAACGAGCGCAGGGTCCGGGTGCACTCCTCGGCCGAGAGCGGCCGGCCGAGCGACACCCGGTCGGCCAGGGTGGGGCCGTCGACCAGGTCGGTGACCACCCACACGGCGGCGGTGTCGTCGACCCCGAGCGCACGCACGGTCGCCACGCCCGGGTGCATCCCCAGCCGGGCGAGCGCTCGGGCCTCCCGTTCGGCGCGCCGGAGCCGCTCGCCGGTGGGCTCGACGCTCGGGTCATCGGGACCCGATGTCGGGTCCAGGACCTTCACGGCGACCCAGCGGCCCCGACGACGGTCCCGGGCGACCCAGACCGTGGCGCTCCCGCCCCGACCGAGCGGCCGCTCGAGTCGCAGGTGGGGCGGCAGGTTGGCCGGGCGTCCCGCCCGAGGTTCGTCCACGGGGCGAACGTAGGGCGGGTGAGGGCGGCCGTCACCGGGGAACCGGACCCGGATGCCGGGCCGGGCCGCCTCCTCTAGATTGGCGCCGTGGCGACCGGCGACATCGGCGAGATCAGCGAGATCGGCGAGATCCAAACGAGCGACCTGCACGACGACGCCGCCGCCCGACTCGCCGCCCGCGACCTCCGTTACACCTCCGCCCGCCGGGCGCTGGTGGACGTGCTGGCGGCGGCCGACCGGCCGCTGACGCTCCCGCAGATCCTGGCCGCCGACCCGACCCTGTCCCAGTCGAGCGCCTACCGGAACCTGGGCGAACTGACGCTGGCCGGGGTGGTGAGCCGCATCCTCGTCGACGACGGGTTCGCGTACTTCGAGCTCGCCGAGGGCCTGCGGCACCACCACCACCACATCGTGTGCACCACCTGCGGGCGGATCGACGACTTCACCGCCTCACCGGCGCTCGAACGCGAACTCCACCGGACGCTCACGCAGGTGGCGGACGGTACCGGGTTCGACGTCGCCGATCACCGGCTCGACCTGCTCGGCACCTGCAGCGACTGCCGCTGAGTACCCGACGCAGCCGTCAACCCGGCGCCGGGTCGGTCCCGTCGAGCAACTCGTCGGCGAGCTCCCAGGGATCGGCCGAGCGTTCGGCGAGCCGGGCGAGGGCCGCGTCCCACCGCGGGCCCCGGCAGCGGTCCTCGGAGCGCTCGACGAGCCGGGCGACCATCACGGCCCGGAGCTCGTCGCGGTCACGTCGCCGGCGGCGAGCCTCCAGCTCACCGCTGGCGAGGAGGTGGTCCCGGTGGGAGCGGAGCGCTCCCCACAGCTCCTCGACGCCGGACCCGGTGGTGGCCACGGTCTCGATCACCGGGGGGACCCAGTCCGTCGGGCCCCGCAGGGACAGGACCGCCGTCAGGTCCCGGGCGGCGTCGGCCGCGCCCGGACGGTCGGCCGTGTTGACCACGAACACGTCGGCGATCTCGAGCAGGCCGGCCTTCGCCGCCTGGACCTCGTCCCCCCAACCGGGGTTGACCACGACCACCGTCGTGTCGGCGGCCGCAGCGACGTCCACCTCGACCTGGCCGACCCCCACGGTCTCGACGACGACCCACCGGTACCCGGCGGCGTCGAGCACGCGGACGGCCTCGGGTGTCGCCACCGACAACCCGCCCAGGTGGCCGCGGGTGGCCATGGACCGGATGAAGACCCCGGGGTCGAGCACGTGGTCCGACATGCGGACCCGGTCCCCGAGGATGGCGCCCCCCGTGAACGGCGACGACGGATCGATGGCGAGGACGGCCACCCGCTCGTCGTCGTCACGGATCCGACCGCAGAGCGCCCCGGTCAGCGTCGACTTGCCGGCACCGGGGGCACCGGTGATCCCGACGGTGGTGGCCGCTCCCGCCCGGGGGTGCACCTCGCGCGCCACACTCCGCGCACCCGGCCCGCCTCGTTCGACCAGGGACAGCAGGCGGGCCAGCGCGGATCGGTCACCGTCGACGGCACGCGGCAACAGCGCCGGCGGGTCGCCCCCCGACGCCGCAGCGGAGCTCAGAGCGACACCGCCGTGCCGAGCTCGGCACCCTCGTCGGGCTGGACCACCGACGTCACGCCGGGGACCCGGTCCTTCACGATGCGCTCGACTCCGGCCTTCATGGTGACGGTCGACGCCGGGCAGCTCACGCAGGCGCCGCTGAGCTGCACCGTGACGACCCCGGACTCCTCGTCGACCGACAGCAGCTCGATGTCTCCCCCGTCGGCCTGGATGGCGGGACGGATGATCTCGATGACGGCCTCGACCTCTGCGTGCACGGACGTTCCACCTCGGACTCGACGCGGCACCGGGCCCACGCCGTCGCGGTCTGCGACCCCGTCAGCCTACGGCCCGACGGACGTCCGCGCCGAGGCCGCACAGCTGCTCGACGAACCCGGCGTAGCCGCGGTCCACGTGGTGGGCGTCGGTGACCACGGTCTCGCCCTCGGCGCCCAGGCCGGCCACGACCATGGCGGCCCCGGCGCGGATGTCGAGCGCACGAACCTCGGCGCCCTGCAGCCGATCGACGCCCCGGACCACGAGGTGGTGGCCCTCGACGCTGATGTCGGCGCCCATCCGGGCGAGCTCGGCGACGTAGCCGAAGCGCCCGGTGAAGACGTTCTCCGTCGCAAAGCTCGTCCCGTCGGCCGATGCCAGCACGGCGACGAGCATGGGGAGATGGTCGGTGGCGAGGCCCGGGTAGGGCAGCGTCTGCAGGTCGGTCGCCCTCGGCCGGCCCTCGCAGGTCGCCCACAACCCACCCGGCTCCGGCGCCACCCGGATCCCCATGGAGCCGAGCCGCTCGATGAGGACGCCGAGCTGGCCGGCGTCGGCCCCCCGGAGCGTGATCGTCCCGCCTGCGGCCCCCAGCGCCGCCAGGTAGGTCGCCGCCTCGATCCGATCGGGGATCACCGAGTGCTCCACCGCCCGGAGCTCGCCGACCCCGGTGACCGTGATCGTACGGCTGCCCGCACCCAGGATGTGGGCGCCCATCCGGTTGAGGAAGGCCGCCAGGTCCCAGATCTCGGGCTCCTGGGCCGCGTTCAGGATCGTCGTCTCACCGTCCGCCCTCACCGCGGCCATGAGGATGTTCTCGGTGGCCCCCACGCTCGGGTAGTCCAGCTTGCACTCACCGCCGTGCAGTTGGTCGACCCGGGCCTCGATCACCCCGTCGACCACCTCGTGGGTCACGCCGAGCTCCTCGAGTGCCGTCAGGTGCATGTCGACCGGCCGGGCGCCGAAGTCGTCGCCGCCGGGCAGCGGCAGTCGCACCCGACCCGCCGAGGCGAGCAACGGACCCAGCACGGCCGTCGAGGCCCGCATGCGGGCGACCAGGTCGGCCGGGGCCTCCGGGACGACCTCCTCGGGCCGGATGATCTCGATCGCGTCGTCCTCGCGGCGCCGCACCGTGCAGCCGATCGCCTCGAGCAGCTCGCTCATCGTGTGCACGTCGGCGATGTCCGGCACGTTGCGCAGGAGGTGGCGGCCGGGCGCGACGAGCGTGGCCGCCATCAACTTGAGCGCCGAGTTCTTGGCGCCGCCGATGGTCACCTCGCCCTGCAGCGGACCCGACGGCCGCACGATCAGCCGTGACACGGCGACCACTCTGCCACCACCTAGGCTCCTCCGCCGAGCGACCGGGGGGAATGTGGGCCGCAGCCGACAGGTGACGACGCTCGACACCGCCGGGCTCGACGCCCGACTGCGGCCCCGCGACGACCAGCTCGTCCTCGAGGTGGCCGATCCCGCTCGCAGCGCCGGGACCGGAACCAGGGACGCCCGCGGCGTACGCGTCTTCTCGGGGGCGGAGGGCCCGTTCCGTTCGTACGAACGCCGGGTGAGCTGGGAGCCGGAAGGTGATCGACACCGCGTCGAGGAGTCCGCCACCTGGCAGCTGGCGTTCCCCTACTGGCGGCGGCTGTACGAGCCGCTGGTCCGCCGCAGCGTGCTCCGACCGCTCACCCGCGGCGCCCGGGCGTGGTGGCTGTTCCCCGACCGGCTGTCACCCGAGCAGTCGACCGTGGTCGCCGCCATGGCGTTGTTCAACGTCGTCGGCGGGATCATCTTCGGGATGCTCACCCAGGTCACGACCTTCGTGAGCGCCGACCTGGGCGACGGCTCGGCGAGCCAGCAGACCACGATCTTCGCGGTCGTGCGGATCGGCACGGTGCTGACGTTCGTGGCCCTGGCGCTGACCGACCGGCTCGGGCGACGACGGATCGCCCTCTGGTGCTGCTGGATCGCCGCCGTCGCCACGTTCCTCACCGCCCTGGCCCCGTCGCTCGCCGCCTTCACGGTCCTGCAGCTCGTCGCCCGCAACGTGTCGATCGCCGCCCTGATCGCGATCGACACGATCGTCGTCGAGGAGCTGCCACCGGGGTCCCGGGCCATGGCCGTCGGCCTGGGCACCCTCGCGTACGGTCTGGGCGCCGGGGCGCCGGTCCTGTCGCTCCCGCTCGCCGACCTCGGGCCGGGTGGCTGGCGACTCGTCCTCGCCGTCGGCGTCGTCGCCTTCCCGCTCATCGCCAGCGGCGCCCGGCACCTCCCCGAGAGCTCACGGTTCCGGGCCGAACTGGCGGACCGCGACGAGGCGCCCCGCCGTCGGATCCGCGGGACCCGGTTCGCGCTCCTGGCCACCCTGTTCGTGCTGGTCAACGTCTTCGTGGCGCCGGCCTCGCAACTGCAGAACGACTACCTGCGCACCGAGCGCGGGTTCAGCGGGCTCACCATCACCATCCTGATCCTGGTGACGAGCGTGCCGGGAGCGCTCGGGGTCATGGCCGGCGGACGGCTCGCCGACACCCGCAGCCGGCGCTGGACGGTGGTGCCGGGCCTGCTCGCCACCGCCGTGTTCGGTTCGGTCTTCTACTGGCTGGCCGGGCCGTCCATGTGGCTCAGCGCGCTGCTCGCATCGGTGCTCGGCGCCCTCACCATCGCCCCCCTCGGGGTGCTCGGGGCGGAGCTGTTCCCGACCGGTCGGCGCGGGGGCGCCCGGGGGGCGCTCAACGTGGTCGCGGTGGCCGGATCGGTCTCGGGCCTGCTGCTGGCGGGGGCGCTCACCGACCGCTGGGGGTTCGGTCCGGCGTTCAGCCTGCTGGCGCTCGGCCCGCTGCTGGCCGCGGCCTGCGCCCTGTGGATCCCCGAGACGAGCGGTCAGACCCTCGAGGAGCTGAACGAACCCTGAGCCCGGCCGGTCAGCTCGAGGCGAGCAGGATGCGCCGGGCCTCGGCCAGCTCGGAGATCCGCTCCGCCGCCCGGTCGTCACGGGCCCCGTGGTCGGGGTGCGCATCCCGCAACCGGCTGCGGAACGCCTGCTGCACATCCCGACGGCTCGGCACCCGACCGCCACCGCTGCGGAGGTCGAGCACGCCGAGCGCCCAGGCGACCGGATCCCGCAGCGCCTCGACCGACAGGCCGCTCGAGCGACCCGACAGGTGGGCGACGAGCGCCGGGCCGGGACCCGCACCCCAGCCGAGCCCGACGCGCACGGCGTCGAGCACCGAGCGTCGCACCGACGGGACGGACCTGCCGGCGGCGTAGATCGCGCACAGGACGTGCTGGGCCGGGGTCCCGCGGTCGTCCTCGAGGTCGAAGCGCAGCGCCCCCGAGTCGTCGGCGACCAGGCGGTGCGTGCACGGCTGGAGGCCCACCCGGTCGACCTGCAGGCGGTGGCGCAACCGGGGCTGGGAGACCCGACGTCCCCGCTCCAGGTCGACGAGCAGCCGCCGGGCCTCGGCGTCGAAGTCCTCGTCGAGTTCCGGACCGAACGCCGCGGCGATCCCGGCGAGCAGGATCCCGCCGTAGCCCGGGGCCGGGTCCGTGGGGAGGTCGAGGGACCCGAGTGCCACCCTCCGGGTGGGCGCGACGGGCCGGGAGTGGAACGCCTCCATCGCAGCGAGCAGCACGCCGCAGGGTACCGTCGCCGCCCGCCCGGCTCCCGGTCGACCCGACGGCCCGCGCTCAGACGTACCCGTCGAGCACGTCGCGGAGTTCGGTCGCCAGCTCCGCGATCCCGTCGTCGTCGGCGGCCTCGGCCCCCTCGGCGTGCAGCTCGTCGACCAACTCGTCGACCAGCGCCACGAACGACCGCCAGTCCACCGAGGAGAACCCGAACGGCGGCGCCATCCTGGCCACGTCGGCACCGGCCTCATCCAGGGCCACGACCGCCTTGGCGTCGTGGGGGTCCCTCGCCAGACTCCTCGCCGCGGCGTGGAGCCGGTCGAGCACCCGGTGCACGGCGATGCCGTCGTCGGCGGAGATCACCTCGTCGGAGTCGTCGGGGTCGGGCAGCGCC
>SXMI01000196.1 GCA_005777415.1 Actinomycetota bacterium
ATATGCATGTAGCTCGCACCACAAAGCAGGCAATGAGGCGGGGTCGGCGGTCAGTGGCGGGGGCGGCGGTCCCGCTCGGGATCCACGACGACGAACCGGGGGTCGATCTCGCCGGTGGCGAGCGGTCGCATCAGCAGGTCGGCTGCGGTCCACAGCGTTCGTGACGGTGGGAAGAAGGCGAGCGGCCCGAGCAGCGCGATCGCCACCTCGGCCCCCAGGAGCGGCCCGAGCGGGACGTCCGGGTAGAACAGGATGCTGCCGCCGAGCAGGACGAGGAGCATGACGGTGAACACCACGGTCGTGTTCAGGCCGAGCGAACCGATCCAGTGGCCCTCGACCCGCTCGAAGCGCAACGTGCAGGTCGGGCAACGGTCCGTCATGGCGAACCAGTTGCGGAACACGTGTCGTCCCCCGCACGCCGGGCAGCGGATGAACAACCCGCGCCAGAGGAGCGTCGACGGCCGCACGCCGAGCTGGACGGGGGTGGGGACCTGCGGGCGGGGTCGGCGCCGTGGGCTCGGTGAGCTGGGGGCCGGATCCACACCGAGACGCTACGTCGTCGCGGCCGCCCGCCCGTCCTCGGGCTGCTCCCCGACGAGTCGCTGCAGGTCTTCCACATCCTGGAGTCGACTGGACGCCGCCAGCCGGGCGGGCCACTGCGTCGGTGAGCTTCCGAGTAGCGCCACGGTCGAGCCGTCCCGGCGGATCAGCACGAACAGTCGCCACAGGCCTCGCTGCACCCTGGCCTGGTCGACCTCGTCGAGGGGAACCTCGAGGCGTCGCCACCAGGCGACGACGTCGACCACACGGGGCGCAGGCCCGTCGTCCCGGACGTCGACGAAGCACCCGCGAGCCAGCACCAGGGCCCCCGTACCGAGGGCGCACGGGACGGCGACCCACAACCACCACCCGCCCGTCCGGTTCCCGGCGTCCCAGGCTGCCCAGCTGGCCGCCGCCACCGCCGCGCCGAGGAGGGCCACCGCGGCGACGAGCAGCGGAGCCGCCACGATGCTGGGTCGTCGGATCCTGACCCGAACCGCTGCGCCGTCCACGTCGACGACGCTACCGGCCGACTCCTCACCGGATTCCAACCCGCTTCCGGGCACAATGACGGGCGACCACGGAGGCCACCAGGTGTATCCAGCCAACAGCGCGGCGCCCGCCCGGATCCTCGTCGCCGACGACGACCGGGCGATCCGGGAGTCGCTCGAGCGACTCCTGCAGCTCGAGGGGCATCAGCCGACCACGGCCAAGGACGGTGCGGTCGCCCTCGAGCTCGCCCGGACCCGCACCTTCGACCTGGTGGTGCTCGACCTCATGATGCCGAGCGTCGACGGCCTCACGGTCTGTCGTGTGCTCCGCAGCGAGGGCGACACGACGCCGATCATCATGCTGACGGCCCGCACCGAGACCTCGGACCGCGTCGCCGGCCTGGACGCCGGGGCGGATGACTACCTCCCCAAGCCGTTCGACCCGCCCGAGTTGCTGGCCCGGATCCGGGCCCTGCTCCGTCGGTCCCGACCGGCGACCGGAGCAACGGCCGAAGTCGTCGAGGTGGCCGACCTACGGCTCGATCCGGCGGCACGACAGGTGTGGCGCTCCGGCGAGGAGCTGGCGCTCTCCAAGACCGAGTTCGACCTGCTCGAGCTGCTGGCGGTCAACGCCGGAGTGGTCCTGGAGCGCAGCCGCATCTACGACGAGATCTGGGGCTACGACTTCGGGCCGGACTCCAAGAACCTCGCCGTGTACATCTCGTACCTGCGCCGCAAGGTCGATGAGGGCCACGATCTGAAGCTGATCCACACGGTGCGCGGCGTCGGCTACTCGCTCCGGGCAGGCTGAGCGGGTGAGCCTGCGGCTGAAGCTGGTCCTGGCGCTCGTGGTGTTGACGACGGGCGCAACGGTGGTCGTCGGGGTGTCGTCGTACCGGAGCACCCGGGCGGAGTTGATGACCGAGATCGACCGCTCACTCGAGAACGCGGTGGAGCCGCTCCGCGGTCGACTCCGTCAGGAGATCGAACGGTCACGACGCCCCGACGACCGGGTGCCCCCGGGGCAGTTCCGGGCGCAGACCGACGTCCAGGCGCTCGTCGTGGGCGAGGACGGCACCCGGGTCGACCTGACCGACGACGGGATCGGCGTCCAACAGGTGACCCTCGACCTGCTCGACGACCCGACGGCGGCCCGGTCCTTCGACACGGTGCGGGTGGACGACGTGTCCTACCGGGTGCTGGCCACCCGACTGCGGGCTCCGGCCGTCCTGCAGGCGGCCCGCAGCACGGAGGAGATCGACCGGGTGCTCGGGGCGCTGCGGACGCGGTCGCTGCTGGTCGGCTTGGTGGTCGCGGCGGTGGCCGCCGCCGTCGGAGCGGTGCTGGCGCGCCAGCTCACCCGCCCGCTCGAGACCCTGGCGACCGCGGCCGAGACCGTGGGCGCCACCGGCCGGCTCGACGAACGGGTGCCCGAGTCGGGGGGTCCCGAGGTCGGGCGACTCGGGTCGTCGTTCAACAGGATGCTCGCCGCGCTGGAGCGATCCCGAGCCGCCCAGCAGCAGCTCGTCCAGGACGCCGGCCACGAGCTGCGAACGCCACTGACGAGCCTGCGCACGAACGTCTACGCGCTGCGGCACGGCGACTCGATGTCGGTCGAGGACCGGGCCCGGCTGCTCGACGACCTGGAGTCCGAGACCCAGGAGCTGAGCGCCATCGTGGACGAGATCGTCGAGGTGGCGACCGACGCCCGGAGCGACGAGCCGATGGAGCCGGTGGCGCTCGGTGAGCTGGTCCGGCGGGTCGCCGCCAGGGCCAGGCAACGAACCGGCCGGCCGGTCGTCGTCGCGGCCGACGACACGGTGGTGATGGGCCGGCCGAGGGCGCTCGAGCGGGTCGTCACGAACCTGCTCGGCAATGCCGCCAAGTTCGACACGACCGGTGGGCAGATCGATGTGCAGGTCCGAGCCGGCGTCCTCGTCGTGGCCGACCACGGTCCGGGGTTCGACCCCGCCGACCTGCCCCGGGTCTTCGACCGGTTCCACCGGGCGGACTCGGCCCGGAGTCTGCCCGGCTCGGGTCTCGGCCTGGCGATCGTCCGGGACCTGGTCGAGGCGCACGGCGGGACGGTGGCGGCGGCGAACGCGCCCGACGGCGGCGCCATGGTGCGGGTGGTCCTGCCGGTGGTCGAGCCGGGTCCGCCGGGCTCCGCCGCAGCGAGACCCTGAGCGGCCCCTCCGCAGGTTCTCACCCTGCTCTCACCCCGTCCTGAGCACGATGGAACCCGCAGCGCGCATCGTGGATCCCGTCAACACCCCCCACGAACAGGAGACATCGTGAACGACACCACCAGCACCCCCACCAAGCGACCCGGCCGCCTGCGGACCATGGTCGTGGCCGGTGGCCTGACCGCCGGTTTGCTCGGCGGCGGCATCGCCGGGCTGACGCTCGGCACCTCTGCCGTCTCGGGCGCCCAGGACGACACCACCACCACGGCTCCCGCCCAGCCGCCGGCCGAGGGTCAGGGCCGACCCGACCCGACCCAGCGGATCCAGGACATCCTGGCCCCGTTGGTCGCAGCCGGCACGATCGACCAGGCCCAGGCTGACGCCGTCACCCAGGCCTTGGTCGCCGCCCGACCGGAGCGGGGCGAGGGTCCGGGGCGCGGTGGGCACGGACCCGGCGGCCACGGCGCCGCCCGGAAGTCGCTCGCGGCGGCGGCCACGGCGCTCGGCATGACCGAGCAGGAGCTCGGCACGCAGCTCCGGGACGGCAGGACGATCGCGCAGGTCGCCCAAGAGCGTGGCGTCGACGTGCAGGTCGTGATCGACGCCCTGGTCGCCGAGTTCAAGGCCCACCTCGACGAGGAGGTCGCCAGCGGCGAGCACACCCAGGAGGAGGCCGACCAGAAGCTGGCGAAGGCCACGGAGCGGATCACCGATCTGGTGAACAACGGCCGCCCCGAGGGTGGCCGAGGCCCCGGCGGTCGCGGTCAGGGCGACTGACCCGCAGCCGACTCACATCCCCCCGCACGATGGCTCGGCCGAACGGCCGGGCCATCGTCGCGTCCGCAGGCCCGAGGTCGCCCGGGGCGGTAGGTTCGGCCCATGACCGACACCGGCGGACGGATCCGACTGGAGATCGACGGCGCCATCGCCACGATCGTCAACGACAACCCGGACAAGCACAATGCGTTCGACGACGGCATGGACGCCCAGTTGTTCGAGGCGCTGGCCGAGCTGCGAGGCCGGAGCGACATCCGCGCTGTCGTGTGGCGCGGCGAGGGGAAGTCGTGGTCGTCGGGTCGGGACGTGGGATCGATCGGGACGAACCTCACCGAGCTGACCCACCACGAGCTGATGACGCGGGGGATCCGCGGGATCCAGCAGCTCTGGGAGCTCGAGGCCCCGGTGATCGTGGCGATCCACGGGTGGGCGATCGGCGGGTCGTTCCAGCGGGCGCTGCTCTGCGACGTGCGGATCGCCAGCGAGGACGCCCGCTTCATGCTGCCCGAGGTCGGCCACGGGGTGATCCCCGACACCGGTGGCGTGGCGGTGCTGCAGCAGATGGTCGGCCCCGGGCTGGTGGCCGACATGGTGCTGACCGGCCGCCGGCTGTCCGCCGAGGAGGCGCTCGGTCACGGGATCGTGTCGCGGGTCATGCCCCGGGACGAGCTCGAGTCGACCGCCCACGAGATGGCGGAGCGGATTGCCGCTGCGCCCGCCGTCACGGTGAAGCTCGCCCGGCGTGTCCTGTCACACCTGTCCCGTCCCGATGTCCGGGCGTCCATGGAGGACGAGCTGATCTACCAGACCTTCCTGAACCGCAGTGACGACTACGCCGAGCTGCGGGCGGCTCGCGCCGAGGGGCGCGAGCCCAACTACCGGGGGAGCTGATGGACGATCGAGACGACCTGCCGGGTATCCCGGCCCCACCCCCGGTGGGGGAGACGGCGCTGCGGCCCGGGACCTTCGACGGCACCTGCGTGGTGGTGACGGGCGGCGGGACCGGCTTGGGCAAGGCGATCGCCACCGAGTTCGGCCGTCTCGGCGCCGACGTCGTCGTGGCATCGCGCAAGGACGAGCACCTCGACGCCGGTCGCCAGGCGGTGGAGGCGACGGGGGCGCGGGCGCTGGCGGTGTCCTGCGACATCCGTGACGCCGACGCCGTGGCCGATCTGTTCGACCGGGCCACCGAGGCGTTCGGGATGCCCGGCGTGCTCGTCAACAACGCGGCGGCCAACTTCCCGGTCCCCGCAGAGGACATGTCGCCCAACGCCTGGCGGACGGTGCTGGACATCACGCTCACGGGGACGTTCCTCTGCGCCCGAGAGTTCGGTCGGCGCCACCTGGCGGCGGGCACGCCCGGGTCGATCGTCAACGTCGGGGCGACGTTCGCGTGGACGGGCGGGCCGGGCTTCGCCCACTCGTCGGCCGCCAAGGCCGGCGTGGTGAACCTGACGCAGACCCTGGCGGTCGAGTGGGGCCCCTACGGCATCCAGGTCAACTGCCTGGTCCCGGGGCTGATGCCGCACGAGGACATGACGGGCGACATCCGTTCCAGCCTGGATCGCACGCACGACAAGGACGTCTGCCAGCCGGCGCTGCGGGTCGGACAGCGCCAGGAGCTCGGCTGGGCCGCGACGTTCCTGGCGTCCCCGTACGCGCGGTTCATCACCGGGCACACGCTGGTGGTGGACGGCGCGAACTGGCAGCGCCGGTCCATGACGAACCCGCCGGTCGTGACGGTTCGCGACCAGATGGGCCTGGGGCCCTTCCAGGGCTGAACGTAGATGTCGACGCTGACAGGTGACGGATGAGTCGCCGGGACCGTCACGTCGTTGCATTGCAGGGGCGGTTGGGTAATCAACTCTTCCAACTGGCCTTCGCCCTCTGGCTGGTCGAACGCACTGGTCTCGACGTTGCGCTCGACTTCTCACGCTTGAAGCGGATCGACATCGAAGGACCTGCGTCCATGCGCTCGTGGATTGCAGAGCAGCCGATTGCCGCAGGTCGGCGTTGGCCGACCCCGGGTGGACGGTTCGGCCCCATTGGAGCTTGGTTGAGACAGGCGGTCGGTCCGGGCAGAGTCGTCATGGACGACACGTCGTCGGGGACCGTGCCGGAGCAACCGCCACCGGCGTGGTGGATCGGCTACTGGCAGCAAGTCCGCTTCGCCGAGGTCTCCCTGAGTCGCTTTCGGCAGTGGTTCAGGGTCGACGAGATGCCGTCCGACGAGGTCATCAGGGTGCACGTCAGGCGTGGGGACTTCACCCGCCTCGGTCGGAACTCACCGATCGACTGGTACGAGCGAGCCATCGATCGGGCCCGTTCCGCAACCGGCGTCGAGCTGGTCGAGTTCGTCAGCGACGATCGAAGCTGGTGCGAGAACAAGCTCGTACCCCGTCTGAGCGATGCCGTCGTTGCTCCCCCCGGCGATGCGACGTCGGACCTCGTTCGGCTCGCCCGGGCGCGATCGCTGGTGTGTTCCGACAGCACGTTCTCCTGGTGGGCGGCGTATCTCGGCGATCCAGTCGTTGTCATCTCCGAGACGGCCCCAAACCTGCGGGATCTCGTGGCTGAGCTCGACGATCGACGATGGTTGCTGGTGTCCTGACCACGCGGTGTTGGTCCCTCGAACCGGACCACCGGTTGCCGGTTGCTAGCGTGAGCCGATGGCCAGAACGGTGAACCGGTCACTGTGATCACCGAGACACGCGCCGAGATCCGACGACGAGTAACCGCCGCAGGGGCGGCGCTCAGTGGACGTCCACCGGCCAGTGCGATGGAGCGGTTCCGACGAGACGGTTCGAACCGACTCCTGCTTGACCGGCTCGGGTTGACCCCCGATTCCGTGGTGCTCGACGTCGGAGGGTATCAGGGTGATTACACGGCTTCGCTCCTCCAACGCTATGGGTGTCGGGTCCATGTGTTCGAACCGATCCCCGTGTTTGCCGATGTGATCGACGATCGTTTCAGAGGTGACTCCCGAGTGATGCTGCACCGCGCTGCGATCGGTGCGGCCGCCGGAACGATGGAGTTCGACCTCAGGAACGACGCCACGTCGGCTGTTGATGTCAGGGATGGAGCGCCACCAGCGACGTCGGCGGTCGTCACCGCTGACGTCGTGGCTGTCACCGATCTCGGAGCTCTCGGGGTGGATCGTGTCGACCTGCTGGCGATGAACATCGAGGGCGGCGAGTACGAACTGATCCAGCTCCTTGCCGAGTCAGGTCATCTCGAGAGGGTCAACCGGCTGTTTGTGCAGTTCCACGAGGTCTCGTCGACCTCCAGGGTGGACCGTGAGCGATGTCGCGCGCTGCTGGCCCGGTCCCACTTGAACGACTGGGACTACCCGTTCGTATGGGAGTCGTGGACTCAGGTCGGCGGCGGGTCGGTCACGTAGCCGGGCCGGATCCCGAACCGGTCCAGGTTGTTGGTGCTCGGGTGGGCGGCACCGGCGGGTCCTGCCGCCACGGCGTCGAACAGGTTGCGCGTGACCGCCTGGACTGCCGCCGGTGGGTCGGCGACCGAGGGGGTCCGACCGTCGGTGTCGTCGATCAGCCGTTTGATCCACTCGAACGTCCCGACGGCGAACACCCCGGCTCCCGACGGATGCGAGTACCAGGTGACGTCGGCGAAGCTCTGCTTCCCTCGGCAGGTCACGGGCGAGTGGCAGAACACCTCGATGTTGTCGGGGGTGGGCTGCTCCGGGGTGACCCGGTCGTACTCGTTGGCGACCAGGCCGGGCAGGACGTCGCCGTCGCGCAGTCCCGACCCCTCGAACAGCCAGTTGTCGGTGTTGACGACGACCATGTCGGCGTCCACCGGGTTGGACTCGTACAGGTTGCCGATCAGCGAGCTCTCGGGTTCGTCCACCGGTGACTGGCGCCAGCTCACGGTCGCCTCGCTCGGGTCCGTCGCCGTGATCGGATCCGCAGACGCGTCCCGGTAGTTGACCTCGTTGCGGAACGATCCGACGTCGCTGTCCTCCAGGCGGATCTTGCGGAAGATGGCGTTGGCGCCCATGAAGACCAGGTTCACGCCGGCATCACGGGCGGCCTCCAGGCCGCGTCGCATCCTGGTCGAGTAGTACTCGTCGTGACCGAGCGAGATGAGCGCCCGGTGCTGGGTGAGGCGTTCGGGTGTGGCGTGCAGGTCGATGTCGGTCCAGTAGGTGACGTCGTAGCCGTTGCGTTCGGCGAACATGACCATCTCGAACTCTCGTCCGAAGAACTCGCCGGAGCCGTTGCGGTAGTAGGGCCGGTCGAAGGTGACGACGTCGGCCCGGCCGGCGTTGCCGTTCGAGCTGTCGGCGTAGAGGCTCTTGCCGCCCCACTCGTTGTAGGCCTGCCAGGTCGTCACGGAGCTCTGGATGACGATGGCCGCGGTGCTGGAGTCGTCCCGCACGACGAGCGGGACGAAGCTGGCCCCGCCGTCGGAGGAGGTCAGCTTGAGCAGGTACATGCCCGGGGGCCAGGAGTCGTCGGTGGGGACCTCGAGGTTGGTGCGCCACGGTGCGCGCCAGGTGCCGACGGCGGCGTCGAGCACGGCGGCGTCCTGACGTTCACCGGGGAGCGTCGGTGACTCCCACACCAGCCGGGCGCCGCCGCCCCCGTACCATCCGGTCCGGAAGGCCTGGAGTCGCCACTCGGGCGCCTCGGTCGACACGCGCAGCGCGACCGTCCCGCCCCGGTCGACGCTCGTGACGTCGGCGTAGCCACGGATCCGGTTCCACGCCGAGGGGTCGTCGGGGATGGTCCAGTCGCCGGCACCGGGCCGGGCGTTCTCGTCGATCAGCCACTGCGCCGGGTTGGCGGACGGTGCGGTGGTGGGTGGTGCGGTTCCGTCGGGGACGGTGAGGGTCACCCGGGGTGCGTCGGCGGACTGCTCGCCGCCGCAGGCGGCCAGCAACGCGCCGGCGAGCGCGCCGCCGGTGCCGGCGAGCACATCGCGCCGGGTCGGGCGGCGATTCGGCGTCGCCGGAGGTACGTCTGGTCGGGGCCGCGGCACGACCGCCATGCTCGCACGGCACCGCCCGGGTGGTGGGTCACCGCAACCGGGGTGGCTGGTCCGGCCCGGCTCACGGTCCCTGCGCCCACGCAGGCGGTCAGTGCGGCCGGCACGCGCCGAGCCGGCCGGCATGGGTCACCTCGACGCGGTGCCCACCCACTCGTCGCTGCGACGCCACAGTTCGGCGGCGAGTTCCGGTGTGGCGTGTCGGCTCGGCGTGGTGATCGAGCAGTCCGCGCCGATGTACGCACCGTTGAGGTCCACGAGACTCCCGTCGAGCGCTGCTCGGAGCGTCGGGGCCGCCCCCGCCTCGGCGGGCTTCATCCGGATCAGTACCCGCAGCGCCCAGTAGATCGGTCGAGGAATGGGTCGCCAGATGTTGGTCACGACCGGACCGGGGTCGACGGCGAGGGCGGTGACGCCGCCGTCGCCGTGACGCCGGGCCAGCTCCTGTGTGAAGCACACGTTCGCAAGCTTGGACATGCTGTATTCGGGCCGACCGACGAGCGACCTGGTGGGTTCCCGCGCACGCGACCAGTCGATCCCCTGAACCCGGAGGTGGTCGCTGCTCGAGACGTTCACGACTCGGGTCGGCGCGGACGCCTCGAGTCGGTCGAGCAGCAGCCTGGTGAGGAGGAAGTGCCCGACGTGGTTGGTGCCGAACGCCAGCTCGAATCCGCTCGTCGTCAGCCCTCGTCGACCGGCGACGCCCGCGTTGTTCACCAGCAGGTGCAGCGGACGACCTGATGCCAGGAACGTCCGTGCGGCATTCCGGACGGAGTCGAAGTCGCCGAGGTCCAGCGGAAGGAACTCAACTCGTCGGTTGCCGGTCGTCTCGACGAGCTCGTCGACGACGGGTCGCGTTCGTTCGGACGAACGACAGGCGAGTACCACCGTCGCTCCCTGCGATGCGAGCGCGACAGCGGTCGCCCTGCCGATCCCCGAGTTCGCACCGGTGACGATCGCCACCAGGTCGCTCAGGTCCTCGTCGGAGGTCCACTGCGTCGCCGCCATGCTCGGTCAGGGTAGGTGCCGTCGGGGTCGGCGGCCGGTTGGTGCCGAGCGGCCGTCGACGGTGCATTCGAGCAGCCCGGATCGTCCGCATTCACCGGACGCGACTCCCCGGTGGCCGGAGCAGGATCCGAAGGTATCCTCGGCCTCCCGGCCGACTCCCAGGGGCTGTCCTCGCATGTCGTCTCCCTCTCCCTCAGAACGTGTGACCCGCCGGTCCCGGCCCGAGGGCGGCGACGGCTTCCTCGATGTGGAGTGTTGTCGGGACGTTCTCGATCCGTTCCGGGAGCGGTGGCGTGACCTCGCCGCCGAGGCGGCGCAGCTGGGGGACGGCTGGATGGAGCACCCGAACAACTACCACGCACCGGCTGGCTGGTACCTGTCCCCGGTTCGGTTCTTCGGGATCGACAACCCCGGGGCGATCGCCGCCGCCCCGCTGCTCGGAGCACTCGTCGCCCGGGATGGCCGGGTGATGACGGCGCAGTACCTCCGGCTCGCGCCCGGGGCGGACGTGGCACCGCACCGGGGTCAGGCCATGGGCGTCGGGCGCTTCCACCTCGGACTGTCGGTGCCCGAGGACTGCGCTCTGGAGGTCGAGGGAGTCACCCGGCGGTGGGCCGAGGGGGAGTGGCTGGGATTCGACGACTCGCGGGTGCACAGCACGTGGAACCACTCCGACCGTGATCGGATCGTGCTGTCGCTGGACCTGGAGCACCGGGACATCCCCATGCCGAGGCGGGCGTATGTGCGGCGGTACGTCGAGGGGTCATTCTACGAGTTCTTCCGTCGGTACCCCACTGCGCTCCGGATGCACATGTGGTTCAACCGAAGCGTGCGGAGCAGGCTGCGACCGCTCGATCGTTCCCACTGAGCCGACCGACGCCACCGCCATGCCCCTCTCGTCCCAGCCCCTCCCTCGACCTGGTCCGGTGGCCCAAGTCGGGTACCTCCGCCGACTCTTCACCCAGCCGCACCGGGTGATCCAGGAGATCAACGATCGTCACGGACCGGTCGTGCTGCTGGGGGCCGGACCGGCGCGACTCGCGATCCTGGGGGATCCAGCCGTGATCTCCGACCTCTTCACCGAACCCACCGAGTCGTTCCGGTGGAACCACCGCTTCAACACGCTGGCGCAGTGGGTCGGCGAGGATTCGCTCCTCACCTCCGACGGAGCCGACCATCGCCGTCGGCGGCGTGCTGTGCAGGCCGGTTTCTCTCGGAGGAGGATCAGCGGGTGGATTCCCATGATCCGCCGCGAGACCGACGCCAGCATCGATCGGCTCGTCGAGTCGCTCGACGGAACCCGTGCGACCGTTGACCTGTACCCGGTGGGTCGCAGTCTGGTGCTCGAGATCGTGCTCCAGGTGCTCGGCGGACCCCGTCTGGCGCAACGGGCTCCGGAGGTCGACGCCCAGTTGCGAATGTTGCAGGACTTCATCGAACTCCCAGCCCTCAGGCAGCTCCCGCTCCCGATCCCCGGCGGTCCACGAGCTCGGGTGCAGGAAGCGCGTCGGACGCTCGACCGGATCGTCGACGACGAGATCGCCCGGATCCGGATCAACCCTGACGGCGACGAGCGCAACGTCCTGGAGTCGCTCGTGACGGCGGGTGAGCTCACCGACGCCGAGATCAGGGACCAGGTGATCACGTTGATCGGCGCCGGCTACGACCCGTCCTCGGCCAGCCTGGCGTGGATCCTGCTGCGGGCGGCGGCGACTCCGGGGCTCTGGGACCGGCTCGCCGAGGAGGCCGACGCAGCGTTCGGTCCGGTCGAGGACGGGACACCTCCTGGGACGTCGGGTTCACTCGACTTGGCCGACAGGACTGTTCGCGAGTCGTTGCGACTCCACCCGCCGGGTGCCTTCGGTGCTCGCGAGACCGTCGTCGACGTCATCGCCGGCGGCTACCGCATCCCCCGGCACACGCTGGTGGCATGGTCGACGCATCTGGCCGGCCGCGATCCGCAGTACTGGTCCGATCCGCTCCGTTTCGACCCCGACCGGCATCTGAACCCCACTCCCGAGCAGGCAGCGCTCGCTCGGATGGCGTGGATCCCCTACGGCGGAGGATCCCGGAACTGTCTCGGCTTCGCACTGGCTCAGATCGAGCTCTCCCTGATCCTCGCTCGCTTCGCTCAGCGCCTCCGCTTGGAACCCGTCGGCAGTGAGGTTCCCCAGCCGACCCGCCGGTCCCGACCCCAGGGTGGTGCGCCACTCCGCGGGACGCCTCGAGGCGAGACCCCAGTCGACCGCTGAGGGTTCCACCCCAGAGTCCACGGCGCCCGTGGGTCTGCGGCGCGGTGAGGTGACAGTGGTTAGTCAGGCGGCGGTTCTAGTAAGGACGTCATGGTGGAGGTGATGGGACTCGAACCCACGACTTCCTGCTTGCAAAGCAGGTGCTCTAGCCAGCTGAGCTACACCCCCGGCGGCCGCAACCGTAGCCGGGTTCGTCGAGCGCCCCGGATCCGCTCGACTCCCGCAACGCGCCCTCAGCGCCGATGTGTCGGCGATCGGGGATCGGTGGGATCATGCTCCCGGAGATCCTGCCCCGGGCGGTCGATCAGGGCGATGTAAGGAGCTGGGTGATGCGAGGACGACGAGCGGGCGTGGCGGTCGCCACCCTCGCGGCAGTGATCGCAGTGGCTGCGGCGTGCAGCCCGCCGTCGTCACCGCCGGCCGAGTTGAGCCAGGTCGCACCGATCGCCGTGAACGGCATGGTGCAGGACGGCGCATCGGTGTGGGTGTCGGATCTCTTCGGCCGGCAGGTCGTTCGCTTCAGCCCCGACACCGGGGTGATCGAGGAGCGCTACGGCATGGACGTCGGTGTCTGCACCGCCGACGATCCGGTGGTCGTGCCGGGCGGCGACGTGGTGGCCACCTGCCCGACCGAGGGTCTGGTGGTCCGCATCCCGCGGGGCGGTGGCCGGGTGATGACGCTGGCGAACGTCGGCCGCGGCGTGAACCCCATCGCGCTCGACCCGTCGGGAACCTCGGTGCTGGTCGGCTTCGGTGCGGGCGACGACGACCGACTGCTGCGCGTTCCGTTGGGTGGCGGGCCGGTCACCACCGTGGCGGGCGGACTCCCGGCGCTCAACGGGTTCGGATTCGGCCCCGACGGACTGCTGTATGTGCCCACCGGTGGGGTGCCGGGTCTGTTCGGCACGGGTGGCCTGGGTCGCATCGACACGGCCACCGGTGCGTTCGCGGACATCCCGCTGTCGTTCCCCGACGAACCCGGGAAGGTCGGCCTGCAGTTCGCCGTCGGAGCCGATGTGGCGGCCGACGGCACAGTGTTCGTGGCGCAGGGGTTCAACGCCGCGGTGTACGCCGTGGACCCTGCCACCGGAGTGGCCCGGTTGGTGGGGCGCTCACCGGTGGGTGTCGCCGACAACGTCCTGGCCCTGACCGACGGCCGCGTCCTGTTGTCGGACTTCTTCGGCGGCACCGTCACGGTGTTCACCCCCGGTCCGGGTGGGACCTACGCCACCTCGACGCTCCGGATCGGCGCCTGAACCCGGCTGCTCCGCCCGGTCAGGTCGCCCGGGACGGTGACCCGTCGGGGAGCAGCACGGTCGAGGAGAGGTCACCGAGCCGGTCGGGTGGCCCGTCGAAGGTCACTTCCCCCTGCTGGAGCACCACGACCCGGTCTGCGATCGCCAGTGCGTGGTCGAGGTGCTGCTCCACGACGAGTAGCGCCGTCCCGGTGTCACGCACCTGCCCGAGGACCCGGTAGACCTCGGCGGTCACGATCGGCGCCAATCCGAGCGAGAGTTCGTCGGCGACGAGGAGACGAGGGCGCAGCACCAGGACCCGTGCCAGTGCGAGCATCCGTTGCTCCCCCCCGGACAGGGTTCCGGCCAACTGGTCGTGTCGCTCCCCGAGCTTCGGGAAGAGCCTGAAGGCCTCCTTCATGTCGGCGGCGACATCCCGCTTGGGTCGGGCGGCGCGGAAGGCCAGCTCCAGGTTCTCGGTCACCGTCAACGAGGCGAACGTGGACCGTCCCTCCGGGGCGTGGGCGATGCCGGCCCGGGCGTAGTGGAACGGTGCCCGCCCGGTCAGGTCGGTGCCGTCCACGTGGATGGTGCCGCTCGTCGGCGGCAACAGGCCGCTCGCCACCCGGGCGATGGTCGACTTGCCGGCGCCGTGGGCGCCCACCAGAGCGACCGCCTCGCCGGGATCGACCCGCAGCGAGACGTCGAACAGCGCCCGGAACGGACCGTACGCGGCGTCGACGTGGTCCAGTTCGAGGGCCGCGGCCGTCACGTCGTCGCCCCCAGGTAGGCGATCCGGACCTTCTGGTCCGACAGGACCTCCTCGGTGGGACCGGACGCGATCAGCTCGCCGTAGTCGAGCACGGAGATCCGCTCGGCCAGCCGCTCGACGAGTGGGACGTCGTGCTCGATCAGCAGGACGGCGATGCCACGCTCGTGCTGCACCCGTTGGAGCGCGTTCCCCATCTCGTCGGTCTCGTGCCGGTCGAGGCCGCTCGAGGGTTCGTCGAGGAACAACAGCTTGGGCTCGCACATGAGCGCCCGCGCCAGCTCGACGAGCCGGCCCTTGCCGAGAGTCAGCGACTCGGCGGGCCGATCGGCCCACTGCTCCAGGCCCAGGAGCTCGAGCACCGCCGCGCAGCGTGCGAGTTCCTCTGGGGACGGGTGGGATCCTGTGAGCACGTCGGCGAGCAGCCCGCCCCGCCGGGTCCGCGCCCGGTCGGCGACGAGGAGGTGGTCCAGGACGGTCATGCCACCGAAGAGCTCGATGCGCTGGAACGTCCGGGCCATGCCTGCCCGGGCCCGGGCTGCGGGCTTGAGGCTGTCGACGGGTCGGCCGTCGAAGACGACCTGGCCACGATCGGGCCGTTGAACCCCGGTGAGGCAGTCGAACAACGTGCTCTTGCCGGCACCGTTCGGCCCGATCACGGCGGCGAACTCGCCGGCCCGGACCTCGAGCGAGACCGCCTGCAGGGCCACGATGCCCGCGTACCGCTTGGTCACACCGGAAGCCGACAGCAGCGCGTCGCTCACGGGGTCGACCCCCCGGCCCCCGGCCCGACCCCGGCCCCGACCGGGGCCTGCTCCCGATCCCCGTTGCGGGCCTCGACTCGACGGACGAGTGCGTTGATCGAGGCCGTGGTCTGCGCCTCGATGCTCCCCTCAGGGTGTTTGGCGTAGGTGATGGCACCGATGCCGAACAGGATGAACGCCACCGACTGCGCCCAGGTGGGCTGGACCGCATTCGCGATCGATGCCACCCACGAGGGAGCGTCGGGGTTGGACTCGACCCAGTTGCCGGGCAGGGCGAAGAGCTTGTCGAGCAGCGCCGGGAACAGGAAGAAGAACAGGCCCGACATCACGGCGGCCTGGATGCTCCGGGCCCCGGCCGAGACGAGGAGCGCCACCCAGACGAGCCCGATGAGGTACGGGAAGCTGGCCTCGTAGCTGGCCTGACCCAGGTCGATGGCGGTCAGACCGCCGCCGAAGCCGGCGATTCCAGCGGCGATGGTGAACGCCACGACACGCGCCCGGGGGCCGTTGATACCGATCGAGGCCGCGGCCACATCGCTGGTCTGGAGGGCCTGGAGGAATCGTCCGGTGGTGCCTTCCCGGAGCCGGATCACGACGAGCGCCGTGGCGGTGGCGCAGACGATGACGAACACCAGGAAGTACCGGTCGTCGCTCAGGTCGAGTGGCCCGACCACCGGCCGGGGGACAGAGATCGGGACGGCCCCCCCGCTGACCCAGGACAGCGGCACGAAGATCGACTGGAACATGAGCGCGAACGCCAGCGTGGCGAGCGCCAGGTAGACCCCGTCGAGTCGGACCACGGGGACGGCGAGGAGGGCCCCGACCGCCGCGGCGATGAGCACCCCGGCCACGAGTCCGACCACGACGGGAACCCCGGTCGCTTGGACGACCTGCGCCAGGGCGAACGCTCCGATGGCTGCCAGCGCCGCCTGGCAGAGCGAGAGCATCCCACCCATGCCGACCACCACGATCAGGGACATCATCGTCACCGACAGGATCAGTCCGCTGATGGCCAGACCCAGCCAGTACTGGTCGAGCACGAACCAGCTCACCAGGAAGGCGATCAGGGCGGCCACGGTCCCGAACGCGCGTGCGCCCGTGGCCACCCACGGCGGCCGGGCCCGGACCACCGGCGGCGGCGGCGGCGCGTCGACGGTGGCGAGCGGGTCGGCGAGTTCCCGGGTGGAGCGGAGGCCGGGTCGGAACAACAGGAGCAGGAACAGCACGACGAAGGGCAGTGACGGTCGGAGCCCGTTGGTGAGCACGCTGTCGGTCGGCAGGGTCCCGGCGAGCACCGCCTGGAGGACGCCCAGGAGGATCCCGCCGAGGAAGGTGAGCGGGATGCTGGTCAGGCCTCCGAACACGGTGGCGGCCAGGGCGGCGACCAGGAGCGTGAACAGGTCGAACGGATTGAGCGACGCGAACAGCGGAGCGACGAGCACGCCGGCGAGCCCGGCCAGCACGCTCGAGAGCATCCACGCCGCCATGGACACGCGCTCACTGTCGACACCGCTCAGCTCGGCCAGGCGGGGGCTCTCCACGACGGCCCGCATGCGGAGCCCGAGGTTGGTGAACCTGAAGAGCACGACCAGACCGACGACCACGATCAGCGTCGAGGCCATCGTGGCGATCTGTCCGGCGTCCAGGACGAACGTCGCACCCTCCGGCCAGAGCCACTCGTCGGTCCGGCGGACCCACCACAGCGGTGGCGGGTTCTTCCGGGTCTCGCTGCCGAACACGAGCTTGGCGATCTCGGGGATGGCGATCAGCAGGCCGAGTGACGTCACGAGTTTCGCCATCGAACCTGCTGAACGCAGATACCGGAACAGCACCCGTTCGAGGAGCAGGCCGATGAGTGGCGCCACGATCAGGATCGACACGACCCCGGCGGCCACGAGCGGCCACTCGAGCTCCTTGCGCAGTTCGTAGTAGACGATCGCCGAGACGTAGGCCTGACCGGCGAAGGCCAGGTTGAACACCCCGGAGGTCTTGTAGGTCAGGACGAGCCCGACGGCGAGCAGCGCGAAGACACAGCCTGTGGGGACACCCCGGATCGCGTACTCGAGCAGCTGCACCGCCGGGCTACCTGGGCTACTGCGAAACCAGGTCGAGCGACTTGGTCTGCCGGTCGAAGCAGACGAACGGCTTGTCGTCCTTGCCGGTCTGCGGCACGAACGTGGAACCCTCGATCTTCACGATGGGGGTGCAGGTGATCGGGCTCTGCCCGGTGTGGGCCACGGTCCAGTCCACCCCGGTGAGGAACCCGTCGGCGGTCCAGTTGGTGTCGGCGTTGATGGCGTCGATCACCTTCTGCTGGGTGAACTCGGGGCCGGCCTGGCGGAGTCCCTCCACCAGCAGCGCCGCATTGAGCCAGCCGACGATCGAGTTCTCGCCGGGGGTGCCCCCGACCTGCTCGATCCACGTCAGGTAGTCCTGCATGCCCTGGGGCTTGTCGCTCACCTCGAGCGGGATGAACGACACACTGGCGTAGCTCCCCTCGAAGAGGTCACCGAACTCCTCGAGGAGTTCCTGGTCGTAGGCGTTCGGCAGGAACTGCACGGCCTCGACGCCCTGCTTCTTGAGCTCCTTGGCCAGGTTGACCACGCCCGTGGTGTCGATGCAGGTGATCACGAAGTCGACCCCGGCGTCCTTCATCTTGGAGACCTGCACCGAGAAGTCGGTCGTGCCGTACGAGAGCGAGGAGTCCTTGAACGCCACCTCCACCCCGGCCTCGGGGAACTCCTGGAAGGACTTCTCCCATCCGTCGGCACACTGCGACGACTGCGGGACGGCATAGCCCAGCACGCCGGCCTTGGTGGCCCCGGCCTGCTTGGCGACCCACGGAACCTGGGGCTGCACGCAGCCCAGGCAGAGGAACGACCCGTTCTGACCGAAGAGGTTGGCCTTGGGCTGCTCCGGTGTGCCCTCCCACTCCGGGTTGATCGTCCAGCCGAAGCTCGGGACGCCCGCCTCGACCAGGGCGTCGGCTCCCCCGAAGAGCAGGGTGGCGATCGGGAGCACGGCGAAGACGTCGCCCTGGCTGAGCAGCGCCTCGACCTCGGCCTTGTTGTTGGCGATCTTGTCGTCCCGCTCGGCGACCAGTTGCAGTTGCCGGCCGTAGATCCCGCCCTCGCTGTTGATCTTCTCGAAGTAGGCCTTGGCGCCGGTGAACGCCTCGCCGTAGTTGCCGCCGAGCGGGTTGGTCACCGAGGCGACACCGCCGACACGGATCTCGGTCGGGGTGACGCCCGGCTGGTCGACGGGCACGTTCGTCTGGTCGAGGGCCGTGGACTCCGTCGGTGCGGCAATCGTCGTGGAGCCGCCCGAGGACTCGGAGTTCCCGCACGCACTGACGACGAGCGCCAGCGTGGCCAGCAGGACGGTCGCAGCGATCCCCCGTGAACATCGGCGTCGCTGACGTGGGTTCGTCATGGTCATCTCGGTGCCCTCCTCAGTCGGTGAGTGGTTCCCCCGTGGACCACCGTGAGGTGACACTAGCGTTAGATTGCGGGTGGACGCTCGCGATCCGCGCGGAGTCGGGTCCTGTGATCCGCACGGGTGGCTGGCGCCCAGCGAGCGACCCGACCGGCCCGGTCAGCCCGTGCGGGGGATGGTCGTCCAGGTCACCTCGGGGCCGGCGGGGCCGAAGAGCAGTGACTGCGCCAGCACCAAGCTGGTCGAACTCGCCGCACCGTCGGGCACGGTGAACGACATCAGGCCCGTCGACCCCTGGATCTCGGGCAGGTCGGCGAAGGAGAACCGGTCACCGTCGTACGGCTCGAGCCGGAACACGGTTGCGCCTCCGGGACCCATCGCCATCTCCAGACCCTCGGCCCCCGTGCGGACGACGACGTCACCGAAGTAGGCGTTGGCGTAGGTGCCGACGTAGGCCGAGGCGTCACGGGCCGGGACCGGCGCGGCGGGTCGCTCCAGCGGCGGCGGGCTCAGGAGCGGCGAGAACGAGCCGCCGTAGAGCGACGTCCAGTCGGCGGACGGCTCGCCGTGCAGCAGCGTGTCGACGTAGGTGGCGATGATCGCCTCGGCGGCGCCGGTGGGCTGGGCGTTCGTCAGCACGACCACGCCCAGGTCGAGCTCCGGGAACATGCTGTGGGCGGTGCCGGCCCCGACGGTGAACGCACCCGAGTGCGACCACTCGACCAGCGACGGCTCGACGATCGACTGGTTCAGGTTCCACCCGAGTCCGTACCCGGTGATCGGTCGGTCCACCTCGGCCGCCGGATCCTGGTTGATGTGGGACCGCTTGGTCTCGGCGAGCGCCTCGGCGTCGACGATCCGCTGCCCGTCGAGCTCGCCGCCGGCTAGCTGCAGCAGCATCCACCGGTTCAGGTCGACCACGTTGGAACTGGCACCACCCGCCGGTGCCTGCGCGTCGGCGTTGCGCTCGAACCCGGTGGTGAAGACACCGTCCCGCAGCACGTGCAGCCGGGCGGTGTCGGTCCGCTGTGCGAACTCGTCGTGGCTGAACGACGTGGACGTCATGCCGGCCGGTCCGAACAGGACCTCCTGGGCCATCTGCGCGAACGGCGCCCCGTACGCAGCCGCGGCGGCCAGGCCGCCGACGGTCAGGCCGAAGTTGGAGTACGAGTAGGTCGCCCGGAACGGTGCGAGCGGCAGCTCCCGGAGCTTCGGGATGATCGACGCCTGGTCGAAGCCGATCGTCTCGAGGTCGTTGCCCGCGGTGTCGCCGGGGAGGCCGCTGCGGTGGCTGTAGAGGTCGGCGACGGTCACGTTCTGCGTGACGTATTCGCTGCTGAGTCTGAAGTCGGGGAGTTCCGTGACGACCGGCTGGTCCCAGGCGATGTCGCCGCGGCCGACCACTGCGGCGACCGCTGTGGCCCCGATCGGCTTGGACACCGATGCGATCTGGAACACCGTCTCGGGCGTCACCGGGCGGTCCGTGCCGGCCTCGGCCACGCCGTAGCCCTTGGCGAACACCACCTGGCCGTCGTGGACCACGCCGACCTGCACGCCGGGGACGCCGGTGGCCTCCATGGTCTGCTCGACGATCCGATCGAGCGTCGCCCCGGAGTCCCGGACGGTGGTGGGGTCGAGTTGGACGGATGGTGTCGGCAGCCCCCCGGCGGCGGTGAACGTGTCGTCGTTCGTGCATGCCGCGGCCAGCGATGCGACGACGCCGATCGTCAGCGCCACCGCGACGGTTCGATGCGCAACGGGCAGGATTCGGGTGGCTCGGCGCACTGCTGCTCCCTCGAGTTCGTCCTCGACCGATCCGACGGCCGGGTCCGTCCCCAGTGTCGCAGAGCCGTCCCCGTGGAATGAAGACATGGCCGGCTGTCTCAGTCGGGCCGGAGCGCCTCGATCCGGTCGATGTAGACCTCACGGGGCGGGTCGAGCTCTGTCGGTCCGGGGTCGACGACCTTGCGTCGGAGCAGGAACCGCAGCGGGGCGAGCGGGGCGAACAGCACCAGGAACGCACCCCACAGCAGTCGCGTGTCGGGTCGGACCGAGCGGTCACGCACCACGTCGACGACCGCTGCGATCCAGACGAGCACCGCCGGCGTCACGATCATCCACTCGGGGATGCGGTCCCACACGTTCACGAACCGGCCCCCACGGAGACTCCCGTGACCTGCTCGACCTGCTCGACGAGTCGTTGCCGTCGGTCACCCCGTCGCCCGAACCGGTGCCAGGTGGATCGGGCGGTGCCCACGGCGGTGTCGGCCACGAACACCAGCGCCAGGAACGCCACCGTCAGCAGCGACAGCGCGAGGCCGATGCCGTCGCCCCCCCGTCGGGCGGCGCCGGTCACCACGACCAGCGTGGCTGCCGCCCCGAAGGTGACGATCGCGACCAGCGGGACGATCGTGGCTCGCACGGCTGCCGCCAGTGGCAGTCTGGACGCCCCCCAGGTCAGGACGATCGGGACACCGAACACAACTGCGCCGACCAACGCGTACGGGAGCGCCACGAACCACACGACGGTGCGCAGGACCCGGGCGGTCAGCGTGCTGTGGCGGCGCTCCACCACGGTCGCCCCGGAGGCCAGGAACTCCTCCGCCGCGGATCGCACCGCATCCCGCTCCGCCGCCGGGAGCGCGGCGTAGGCCGACGCCAGTCGCTCGCGCTCGCCGATCGAGACCCGTCGGTCGGGGTCGGCCGCCTCGAGCACCACGGTGGCGGCCCCCCGGAGCGCGGCCACCTCGTCCCAACCGTCGTAGTCGGGGGCGGCGGCCCGGAGCGCGGCGGCGATCCGTTCGGTGAGGTCGTCGATACCGGACTCGTCGTCGGGGTGTTCGTCGGGGGGGACGACGACCGACCCGCCCCGACGCACGGCCACGTCGGAGCGGAAGGCCGCCTTGTCGGCGTAGTGCAGTCCCAACGCGACGATCCGCACGTCGACGTCGGCCGCCGCAGCCATGCGGGCCGCCCCCGTGTGGACCCGGCCGATGGACGGCTCGTCCCGGGTGATGCCCTCGGGGAAGATCAACAACAGGTCGCCGTCGTCGAGCGCCGCGGCGGCGGTGGCGAACATGGACCGGTTGTCGGTGCTGCCCGATCGGCCCCGGTGCACGGCCACGGCCCCGATCCTGTTCATGACCCACCTCGCCGGCGGCACCCTCCAGATGGCGTCGTCGGCCAGGATCCGCGGACGGCGGGGCAGGACGGACATGAGCACCAGGGCGTCGGCGAGCCCACCGAAGTGGTTGGCGACCACGATGGTCGGTCCCTCGGCCAGGTCCCGCAGGTCGTCGGTGTCGATGTCCCGCCAGACGAGCCGGGCGGCGATGCGCACCAGTCGGAACAGGAACCGGTGCTCAGACCAGGACGGCTGCTCGCTCACCGGCTCGATGTCGGGAACGTCCACCGGCCAGAGGGCACCGGCCCACAGCGCCGCCAGCACGCCGATCATCAGGTGCCAGAGCCCGTGGAGCTGCACCAGCGAACCCGGGTCGCACAGCTCGGTGCCGGTTCGTCCGCCCCAGTAGGCGAGCAGCGCCACCGCTCCCGCTCCCGCCAGGACCACGCCTCGCAGTGCGCTCCACCCCGGGACCGGCGGACATCGCCGCACGAGCCGCCACACCGGTACGCCGATCGCCGCGGCGATGAGGAGTGCCGCCCCGCCGTCGTGGGTCCACTGCGCCGCCGCCGTCTGGACGCCGTGGTAGTCGACCGACCCGAGCCCGGCGAACACGGTCACCACACCGAACGTCAGCGCGGCGCCGCGCCCCTGTTCGCAGCGACGGGACCGCACGACCAGCCAGACGCCGATCAGCGCCAGCGCGAACGACGACAGCGAGTTCACCGGCTGGGCGATGAGCGTGTCCCCGAGCCGCTCGCAGTCCGCCGCCCCCAGCGGGTCAGCGGGGTCCCCTGGTCCGATCGACGCGATCCGGCCGGACCACCCGATCGGCGTGGCGGACCTCACCGCGGGTCCCGCCACATCAGGAACAGGTCCGGGCCCCGCCCGCGGTTGATGTGGAGCACCTCGGTCACCTCGAACCCGAATCGCCGGTAGTAGGGGACGTTCGACTCCTTGGACGACTCCAGGTAGCAGCCGACGCCGTCACCGTCGGCGCGTTCGACGATCGGCTCGATCAGTGCGGCCCCGAAACCCCGTCCCTGGTGGGCCGGGTCGGTCCCGAGCACCGACAGGTACCAGTGCGGCTCCTTCGGGTGGTGGCGGTCGGTCTCGGCCAGCGGCAGCAGGCGGCGCAGTCCGCCGACGCCGAGCGGGACCAGCACCTTGGGGAGCTGACGGATGTAGTCGACCTCGCGCACCGGTGGCGTGTGTGGCGGAACCCAGGCCGCCACCGCCTCCAGGTCGGCACCGGCCCAGAGTTCGCCACCACGACCCACCTGCGACTGCACCAGACGGGCCAGGACGGCGCCCGCACGCTCGTCGCTGCGGCGCCCGCGGACGAGCCAGGTCCAGACCGGGTCGTCGGCGAACGCCCGTCCCAGGACCTCCCGCACCCGTCCGGCCTCGCCGGCGGGGAGTTCGTCCGGGAGGCGCCGGATCACTTGCGTCACGACCTGCATCCTCGCACGCACCATCATCGGACCGTTGTTGGTCGATGCCGAGGCTGCCCGTACCCTGACGGTCATGGTCATGGCCGATCGACCCGACGTGCCGACGGCGAGCCTGCCCCTGTCGGCGATCGCCGTGGCGGGACTCGCCCAGAACATGGTCACGGGACTGGCCAAGGTCCCGTTCCGTCAGCCACTCCACGGCGTGTTGTCGCCCCTCGAGAACGTGGCGGCGGCCACCACCCGTCAGGTGGTGCGGACCTTCATGGGGTACTCGTCGTCCCTGCCCGTCGAGGAGTTCCGGTCCGTCGAACTGGTGCTGGACCGGCTCAGCCGGGTGGTCCTGCCCCCGTGGGTCCGACTGCGTCGGGGTGTGGACCGCTCGACCGGCGAGGTCGCCGGTGTGCCCGGCATCTGGCTCCGACCCCGCGGGGTGACGCCGAGGGCGACGATCCTCTACCTGCACGGGGGCGGCTACATCGGCACGTCTCCCGAGATGTACACCGCCTGGGTGTCGACGCTGGTCGCCGGCACGGGGGCCGAGGCGTTCGTGCCCGACTACCGACTGGCGCCGGAGTTCCCGTTCCCCGCCGGTGTCGACGACGCGCGTGCCGTGCACGACGCGTTGCGACCCCGGGCGGCGGGTGGCGTGCTGGTCGTGGCCGGCGACTCCGGCGGCGGTGGGCTGGCGACGTCGCTGGTCGAGGACCTCGACGAGCGGGGTGAGCCGGGCCCCGACGGGCTGGTGCTGTTGTCGCCCGAGGTCGACCTGGACCTGGACGACCCGTCGATCTCCGAGAACGCGACGAGCGACATCCTCCCGTGGAACATCCCCGTGAGCCCGTACCTGCGAGGGGTGGACCCGGCCGACCACCGGGTGTCCGCGCTGCACGCCCGGGTCGACTGCTACCCGCCGACGATCGTCGTCTCGGGCGGTGCCGAGATGTTCCGTGACTCGGTGCGCCGACTGGTGGCACGGATGGACGAGGAGGGCGTGGCGGTCAGCGCCGTCGAGGTGGACGGTGCCTTCCACGTCTTCCCGATCCTGTTGCCGTGGTCGCACTGCGCCAAGGACGTCGTCGGTCGGATCGACGACTTCGTGGACGGACTGCTCGAGTCCGGCCGGAGCGTCGACGCCGCGTCGGTCGACTGACCGGTCGTCGGTCAGTCCCACATCCACTCGAGGCGTCGGGCCAGATCACGTGACCGGAAGGTCTCGTAGGACCAGGTGCCGGTGCGCCCCGGTAGGTCCGGATGCGACAGGTCCGGGAGGAAGACGGTCGCCACGACGCCGTCGATCTCCCACTCCGCCCGGACGTACCACGGTCCCTCCCACCGGGTGAGCAACTCGTGCTCATCGGCGCTCAGCGGCCCGAGCAGGTCGGCGTCGCAGCTCGTCCCGGGGTCCTCGACCAGTACCGGGAAGTCGAGGCCCTCGAGGGCGGCCGGGTACCAGCCGTCGAGGCGGACCGGACGGGCTGCAACGCTCCGACCGAGGAGGGCAGTGACGACCTCGGGTGCCCGCAGCGTGCCGTAGGCCAGGACCCACCGGCCGGAGCGCCGCCGGTCCGCTGGTCCGGTGGTCATGCCCGCAGCCGGGTCAGGAACCGACGGGGGCGGCGCCGAGGAACTGCTGCTCGAGCCGGGCGAGCGTCCCGTCCGCCCGGGCTCGGTCCAGGCCCCGGTTGAACAACTCGAGCGTCTCGGTGTCGCCGGGGGCGACGGCGATGCCGTACTGCTCGGCGGTGGGGAACGTGGCCGCCACCCGCAGTGTCGGGTCGCCCAGCGTGGTCAGTTCGGCGACGGGGGCATCCTCGACGATCGCGGCGACCCGGCCGGTCCGGAGGCCGTCGAGCAGCTCCTCGGGTGTGTCGAACTCGACGATCTTGACGCCCGGCGGCCGGTTGGCCTCGACGAACTCCTGGCCCGTCGTCTCGGCCAGCACGCCGACCGACGAGCCGCTCAGGTCGTCCAGACCGGCGACGTCGAGCACGTCGGCCGGCACCAGCATGGCCTGGTCGACCTGCAGGTACGGCTGCGTGAAGTCGACGACCTCCTCCCGGTCCGGTGTGATCGAGATGGAGGAGATCGCGGCGTCGCACTGGCCGACCTTCACCGCTTGGAAGATCCGGTCGAAGGGCTGTTCGCTGACCACCAGCGTCCGTCCGGCTCCGTCGGCGATGTTCTGCGCCAGGTCGATGTCGAAACCGGTGTAGCCGGACGGCGAGGACCCGCTCGGGTCCTCGTACTCGAACGGCGGATAGGGGACGTCGGTGCAGACGACGAGCGGCGTCTCGCCCCGCTCGACGATCGCCACGACGGCCGGCTCCACAGGTCGGCCGTCCTCGTCGCAGGGCAGGACCTCACCGGCGGGCAGCCGACTCTCCATGCGGGCCACGGCGTTCTCGACGGCGGCGGGCTGGACCCGGATCAGTCCGGTGAACGGCTCCTCGAGCTGTTCGATCATGAACAACGTGCCGCCGAGCAGCGCGGCCAGGAGCAGCGCCAGGGTCAGCAGCACGCGCCGCCGCATGTCGGGCACGGCCAGCGTCGTGATCACGAGCATCACGCCGATGACGGCCATGACCAGGATCGCGAGTGTCAGGACCGGCAGGTTCGGCTGGGCGTCGAACAGTCGGGCGGCCCGGGCCTCGGTCTGCTGCCGGTTCAGCGAGACGACCTGTCCGACGACCGAGCCGGGCCCGTCCAGGATCTCGGGCACCTGTTGGTTGAACTCACCCGCCCACCACTCCGTCTCCGGTGCGGGGCCACCCTCGGCCAGCGCCGGGAACTCGAGCCGGGCGACCGACCGGGCGTAGCAGACGGCGCTCGCCTGCAGGTCGTCCCCGGTGCCGTCGGGCAGCAGCCCGGCGTTCTCGAAGAGCAGTTCGACCGAGGCCGCCTCCTGACTGACGGCCTGGTTGGTTCGCTGGAACGTCGTGGTGGCCTGGGCCACCACGAAGGCGGTCAGGAACACGGCCAGGGTGACGACGGGGGCGACGAAGGCCTCGGTCTTGATGCCCTGGAAGTCGCCGCTGAACAACCCCGACACCCGGGGGCGCAGGATGAAGACGCCGACGAGCACGGCGAGGAGGGCGGCGAGGAGGGCCCAGATCACGAGGTCATGGTGTGCGGTGGACGGCCGAGGCCGCAACCTCACGCACGGTGCCGGTCAGGCGTCGGGTGGCGTCTCGGCGGCGTCGAGCCGCCGGATCATGAACGACGCCGTGCCGAGCACGAGGATCGCGAGCAACGCGGTCGCCTCCTCCTCGAAACCCCGGGTGAGCTGCAGCCCGGCGAACGCCACCAGGAGGGCGCCCGCTGCGATCAGGTGGACACGCGCCCGTCGGCGACCCAACCCGGTGCCGTGGGTGAGGTTGAGGATCGCGAGCGAGACGGCGATGACGACCAGCGGCAGCAGGATCATGCGGATGTAGGCCGGCTCCACTGCGTCCACGGTCGGGTTGAGGATCAGGGAGAGCCCGACGGCCAGCGACATGATCGACACCTGCAGTGGGAGGTGCGCGGCGATCCAGATCCGGCGTCGGCCGGTGCCGTCGGGCAGTCCTGCCGCCGAGACGTCGGTGAAGTACAGCCACCAGATGATGTAGACGAGGCTGAAGGTCAGCGGTAGTCCGATCAGGTCGACCCGGTCCAGTGGCTCCTCGGTGGCGACCAGTCCGATCTTGAGGAACGACTCGCCCAGCACGATGATCGTGAACTCGCCGAAGCGGTGCACCAGGTGGTGGGCATCGAGGGACTCGTCGACGTTCGACGACCGGCCGGGGTAGATGATGATGGCGAGCGCGGCTGCCCAGACGATCCAGTACCAGCTGTCACCGTAGAGCGGCGAGCCGGCGAAGAGCACGGCGGCCACGAGCGTCCGCCCGGCGTGGTGCGACACGTACGGCGCCAGGTCCGGACGGCTCCGGCGGGCCGAGCGGAACTGCAGCGCCACCGTGACCAGGACGATGGCGTAGAGCGGGCCGACCAGTTCGGTGTTGTTGCCGATCGTGTCGTCGGCTGCGATCGCCACCACCAGGATCAGGCCCATCTGCACGACCGTCAGGACACGCGGCCAGACCCGCTCGAGCGTCGTACGGTTGGTCAGCAGCGTGGTCTCGAGCCACGCCACCCAGGTCATCCCGGCGATCAGCATGAGCCAGGTCGAGTGCGTGATCGTCTTGTCGTTCGAGTACGAGCTCGACAGGACGACGATCGCCGCCACGAAGGCCAGGTCGTAGAAGAGCTCCAGCCACGACTGGTCGGGACCGGGTGCCAGCAGGCGACCGCGACCGGTGCGGAGTTCGGTGCTCACCAGTTCAGTCTGCCGGTGATGGCGGCACGGCGTCGTGACCGGGGTCGACGGGGAACACCCCGCCGTCCGGGCCGGTACGTCCGAGTGACCGGTACCGCCGGGCGGCGAACCTCCAGAGGCCACCCGATTGCTCGACCACGTCGTCGTAGCGGCCGTAGGCGGTGGTCCACTCGCCGTCCGACGCGCTGCGCCGGATCTCGCACATGTGGAGCCGCGATCCGGCCCGGTCGGCCCGGCCGTCCGGATCGGACCAGGTCACCAGGTTGAGCGGCACGAACTCGAAGAAGTCGAACCGCTCGACGGCACCACCGATGAACTCGCCGAGTTCCACCGGGCCGACGACCTCGAACGCCGGCCGGGTGACGGTGTCGATGTGCACCACCGCGTCGGGGGTGAACAGCTCGTCGAGCTCGCCCCAGGCCCGTCGGGTCACGGTGTCGGCGTACGCCGC
>SXMI01000032.1 GCA_005777415.1 Actinomycetota bacterium
GGCTGCTCCGCCGCCCCCGGCTCCGGCTCAGGCCGCTCCGCCGCCGCCGGGGTCGGTCGCCCCGCCACCCCCGCCTGCTGGTTCGTGAACCGAGGTCCGGTCATTCGGGCCGGCCTGTCGGCGGTCATCGTGGCGCTGGTGGCAGCGTCCTGCGCACCGCCTCCACCCCAGCCGCTGCCGGACCTCTCGTCGCGGCCGGCGTGCGCGCAGGCCGCAGTGCGCTCGTGTGCCCTGCCGTACCCGTCGGACGAGTTCACCGTGGCCGACCCGTCGACCGCCACGGGCCGACGTGTCGCTGTTCCCGACGGGGTCGTGCCCGAGCGGCTGGAGCGGCAGTTCGGATCGGGACTCACGATCGACGAGGTGTTCGAGGGCGCCGACGGGTTCTCCGCGCTCGGGCCGGTCACCTTCGAGCTGGACCGTGCCGTCCGGGTGCTCGACCTCCCGCCGGACGGTGGCGACGTGGTGGCCGTGTTCGACCGGTCGACCGGCCGGCGGGTTCCCGTGCGGATCCGTCACGGGGCGGACGGCATCACCCGCGGAGGGGCGAGCCCCGTCGTCACGGCCTGGCCGCAGACTCGATGGACCCCGGGGGCGACCTACGTGGCCCGCATCACCACGGACGTGCCGGCGGTGAGCGGCGATGTCCTCCGGCCCGCCGGGATGGAGCGTCCGGCCGGGTACCTGGCGACGGTGCGCGACGATCTGCGTCGGATCGAGGGCGACCGCTGGTCCGAGTACGCGTCGGCCACGCGGTTCACGGTCCGTTCGGAGCCCAACGCCAACGCCGCGATGGACGCCATGGTGGCGGCGACCAAGGCGACCCCCCATCCGGTGCGGGGCCTGCAGGTCTGGCCGCCCGGCATCTTCGCCGACGCCTCGGCGGTGGTGACCGGTCAGGTGCAGGTGAGCGACTTCCGGGGTCCGACCGGCCGGGTCGACGCCTCGACCCCGCCCCGTCCGTCGTGGGAGCGCTTCCTGCTCGTCCTGCCCAACCGCCCGGCCGGCCCGGACGGTGCGCCGGTCGTCGTGTACGGGCACGGACTGACCATCTCCAAGGAGACGCTCTTCCTCGTCGCTGACGACAACGCAGCCCGGGGCGTCGCCACCATCGGCATCGACGTGCCCAACCACGGGGACCGACAGGACGAGGGGGGCTACCTGCTCGACATCACGAACCCGGCCGGCTTCGGCCGGTTGTCGTCGATCGCCAGCCAGTCGACGGCCGATCACGTGGCCCTGATCGCAGCACTCCGGACGTCGCTGGCCGACCTGGACGCGGCGCCCTGGCGGCTCGTCGGTGAGGACGGCGACGGCCGGGCCGACCTGGACCCGTCCCGGATCGCCTACGTCGGGACGTCGATGGGCGGCGTG
This sequence comes from Actinomycetota bacterium, assembly GCA_005777415.1. Taxonomy (GTDB): domain Bacteria; phylum Actinomycetota; class Acidimicrobiia; order Acidimicrobiales; family Microtrichaceae; genus SXMI01. Next base: position 1,375 of record SXMI01000032.1, read on the forward strand.
CTCGGCGCCAGCCTGCTGGCCTACGAGCCGGAACTGCTCGGCGGCTTCCTGCAGGTCGCCGGGACGGGCATCGCCGAGATCCTGTTCACCTCGCTGCTCTGGCCGCTCTTCAGCGGTGTCGTGCCCGCCGAAGCGGAACCGGGCGACGCCGCAGCGCTCCAGGCGGCGGCGACGATGCTCCTCGACGTCGGTGATCACGGCAACCTGGTGGACCGACTCCGGCGGAACGGGCCGCCGGTCTACCTCCAGTACGGGGTGGGCGACGAGGTGGTCGGCAACGAGTTCTCGGACCGGCTCGCGTCGATGTTGGACCTGCCCGTGGTGGGCCCCACGACCCGGACGCCCGGGTTGCCGCTGCGGTCGCTGACGTCCTCGTCGGTGCCGGCGGACGGGCGTGGGGTCTCGCAGACCTACGCCCTCAACTCGAGCGACGAGCTCCGGGGGTTCGTGGCCCACGTGGCCTTCGGTCAGCCGTCCGCCGACCGGGTCTACCGGGACTGGCTGGGCAACCGTTTGGCCGCCTCCGGGCTGCGACGTTGACCGTCCCCGGCCGGTGATCCTCCTCGACGCCGAGGGGCTCTCGGCCAGCCGCCCCGGCCGCCCCCTGTTCGAGGGGGTCTCGTTCAGCATCGCCGACGGTGAGCGGTGGGGGGTCGTGGGCCTCAACGGCTGTGGGAAGTCCACGCTGCTCCGGATGCTGGCCGGCATCGACGCCGGTGACGCCGGTGTCGTCCGGCGCGGTCGGGACGTCCGGTTGGCCGTCCTGGATCAGGACCCGCAGCTCACGCATGCCACCCCGCGTGAGGAGCTCGGCTCCATCGACGGTGTCGAGCCCTGGGAGGCGGAGGCCGTGGCCGATCGCCTCGGTTCGACCCCGGACCTCGACCGGCCGGTGGCGCAGCTCTCCGGGGGGCAGGCCAAGCGGATCGCCCTGGCGCGGTCGCTGGTCCAGCCCGCCGAACTGCTCGTGCTCGACGAGCCGACCACCCCCCTCGACCTCGACGCGATCGCCTGGCTCGAGGACCGGCTGGCCGAGCACCGGGGCGGCCTGATCCTGGTGACCCACGACCGCCACTTCCTGGACCGGGTGACGACCCGGGTGCTGGAGCTGGACCGGGGTGCGAGCCACGTCCACCGGGGCGGGTACGGCTCCTACCTGGACGCCCGGGCCGAACGCGAGGAGGCAGCCGCCCGGGCCGAGGGTCGACGCCGGAACCTGGCTCGGCGTGAGCTCGAGTGGCTCCGGCGGGGAGCGCCGGCCCGCACGTCCAAGCCCAAGGCCCGCCTCGATGCGGCCCGGGCGGTCCTCGACGCCCGCCCGCAGGCGGCGGCCCGGTCGGGTGACCTGCCCCTCCACGCCGACACCCCGCGCCTCGGCGACCGCGTGGTCGAACTGCACGGCGTCGGCCACGGGTTCGACGACGGCTCACCGTTGTTCCGGGACCTGGACCTGCTGTTGGACCCGCGGGAGCGGCTCGGGATCGTCGGTCCCACCGGTGCCGGCAAGTCGACCCTCCTGGACGTCCTCGGTGGTCGGTTGGCGCCCAGCGAGGGTCGGGTCGTGGTCGGTTCGACCGTGCAGGTCGGCGTCTACGACCAGCGGGGCCGTGACCTCGATCCGAACCTCCGCGTCCGGGAGGCACTCACCGGACCCGACCGGGTACCGGACTGGCGGGATGCGGCGCTGCTCGAGGCCTTCTGGTTCGACGACGACGCGCAGTGGGCCCAGGTGGGCACGCTCTCCGGCGGCGAGCGGAGGCGACTGCAACTGCTCTGCGTCCTCGTCGAGCGGCCCAACGTGCTCCTGTTGGACGAGCCCACCAACGACCTCGAC
>SXMI01000197.1 GCA_005777415.1 Actinomycetota bacterium
GCAGAACGCAGCGTCGATCGCGAGCCTCCTGCTCACCACCGAGGCGCTCGTGGCCGACAAGCCCGAGGAGCCGGGTGCGGCCGGCGGCGGCATGCCCGACATGGGTGGCATGGGCGGCATGATGTGAGTCCGGGCCCGCACTGCGGGCCCATCGAGTGTGCGATTCGGGGCCGGTCCTTCGGGGCCGGCCCCAGTCGCGCCCCCGGCCAGTCGCGCCCCCGCCCCGAGCGTTCTCGGTGCACCCACCGCCCTCATCGGGCGCTCACCGCACCGAGAACGCGTGGGTGGGTGGGTGGGTGGGTGCGTGGGTGGGTGGTCGAGGTTCGTCCGTCGGGTCCCGACCGGTGCACACTGTGCGGGTGCGAGGCGGGGCGGGGACAACGATGCGGGTGACCGTCAGTGCGGTGCTGGTCCTGCTCGCCGGAGCGGCTCTGGCGGCGTGCACCCCGCCCGCACCCCGCGGCTCGTTCAGCGTTCCACCGGCGCCATGCACCGACGTCGTGCTCGTGACCGCCCGGGGCAGCTCCCAGGAGGTCGACAGCGACGAGACGCGTTCGGTGCACCGGCGGTTCCGCGAGGCCCTGACGGCGCAGGCGCCCGGCCGGTCGGTGCGGATCCTGGAACTCGGCGACCTCGACGGGAACGCAGAGGCCGACCCGGGCGGCTACCCGGCCTACGGGTTCGACCGGATCCTGGGCGTGGACCTGACGTCGGATCCCGTCAACGACTTCGCCGTCACCGGTGGCTACAACGAGTCCCGCCGGGTCGGCAGCGCCGAGGTCGCCGCGGTGATCGACCAGGTCACCACGGCCTGCCCGGACGCCCGGCTGGTGGTGGTCGGCACCTCCATGGGTGCTGACGCCGTGGCCCAGGGGCTGCCCAACGTGCCCGACGAGCAGCTCGATCGGATCGACGCCCTCCACCTCTTCGGCGACCCCCGCTTCATGGTCGGCCCGTGGGCCCGGGCGCCCCGGGCGTGGATCCCGTCGGGTCACGGCCTGCTCGGCGTGCGCACCCCCTACGTCCCGACGGCGATCGCCCCCCGGACCGTCAGCTGGTGCGGCGAGTTCGACGGCACCTGCACGGCCCAGTGGCACATGAGCATCTTCCAGCTCCTCCCGTTCTGCGAGCAGCTCCGCCAGTTCGCGTGGTGCTCCACCCGGCACGTGGACTACGACTTCTGGGCGCACGAGTCGGCCATGGCCGAGGCCGTCGGCGCCGTGGTGCGTCGGGCCGGGTGGCAGCCGGCGACGTAACCTCGCCCCCATGGACCAGCGCCCCGCCCCCGACCCCGCCAAGCTCCTCGCCGACTGGATGGAGTGGGAGACGGGTGAGACGCCACCGGGTCGGGTGATGAGCAACCTGAAGACCCACGGGCTGCGGGACCTGCTCGAGCAGCTCGTCGCCGGCCCCGCGTCCGGCGACGCCTGAGGCCGGCACCCACGTGGAGCGCGGCGGGCCCCAGGCCATCCCGCGCCCGGCCGTCTGGTCGCCCGGCCGGCCGGCGCCATGGGCCGCGCTGGACGACCCGGCCTCGGCGATCACCCTGGACCTGGTCGCCCAGGTGTATCCGTCCGATCGCCGGGGCCTGCCGTCGCCCGTCGCCGACTCGGGCGGCACCCCGTCGGCGGTCCTCATCGCACTCCACCCCGGCGACGACGGACCGGAGGTCGTGCTCACGCGCCGGGCCTGGAACCTCCGCACCCACAAGGGTGAGGTCAGCTTCCCCGGCGGTCGGTCCGAGCCGGGGGAGCCGCCGCTCGACACCGCCCTGCGCGAAGCCCACGAGGAGGTCGACCTGCGCCCCGAACTGGTCCACCCCGGCGGTGAGCTGGATCACCTGACGACGGTGACGCGCCGGGCGTACATCGTCCCGGTCGTGGGCATCGTCGACGAGCGGCCCGAGCTCCGACCGAGCGAGGCCGAGGTCGACGGCATCCTGCACGTCCCGCTCGCCGAACTGCTCGAGCCGGGGGTGTTCCGTGAGGAGCGCTGGGGGCGTCCCGCCTCGTCGCGGCCGATCTACTTCTTCGAGCTCCACGGCGACACGGTCTGGGGGGCGACCGCCGCGATGCTGCGTCAGTTGCTCTGCGGACTCACGGGCGTGGACGGCGGCGGACCGTCGGACTACGACCCGGCGCGGGACGTACCTCCCGGCTACCGGCTGCCGCCGGAGGACGCCGAGGGCGTGTTCTGAGGCGGGGCCGTCGGTCCCACGGCGACCGGGCCCTACATCCAGTAGTTCGGTGCCTCGGCGGTGATCGTCACATCGTGCGGGTGCGCCTCCCGCAGACCGGCCGGGCTCATCCGGACGAACCGGGCGTGCTGCTGCAGGTCCGCGATGGTGTGCGCCCCGCAGTACCCCATGGCCGACCGGAGGCCGCCGACGAGTTGGTAGAGGATCTTCTGGGCCGGACCCTTGTAGGGGACCCGCCCCTCGACGCCCTCGGGGACGACCTTCTCGGTGGTGTCGGCGTCGTCCTGGAAGTAGCGGTCCTTGGAGAAGGACCGGGCGTTCATGGCGCCGAGCGACCCCATGCCCCGGTACGCCTTGTAGC
>SXMI01000198.1 GCA_005777415.1 Actinomycetota bacterium
ACGAGGTCCTGCGCAGGTTGCCGAGCTGCGCCGACGCCCGGTCCATCCAGGCCTGTCCGACCCGGCCCTACCCCCGGGCCGTGCCCGGTCGGCTGACCTCGCTGCAGGCGGAACCGTGCGGCAGCGGCCCGCTGTCGTTCACCGGGACCACCGCGGCCGCCGGCACCGCCGACGTGTGGTTCCCGTCGACCTCGCCGGAGCCGCCGATGGTCAGCGGCGACGGCGTGGGGTCGATCACGACGACCCCGGGTCCCGGTGGTTGGCGGGTCGCCGTCGTACTGAGCGGCGACTACAGCGTGTCGATCGCCTGACGGTCACGGGACGACGGCCGGCCGGAGCGGTCGCCACGCCGCGCGTAGGGTCGTACCGTGCCCCGACGTCGCTCCTCGAGGACCATCGCGCGACCACTTGCCACGGCGTTGCTCGCCGGTTCACTGCTGGGACTGACCGCACTCGGAACGGCGTGCGGCGGAGTCGAAACCGCCCCGTCGACGACCTCCGTCGACTCGTCGACGAGCACCTCGGCGCCACCGTCCATGGGCACCATGCGCGTGATCCTCGTCGCCGGAGCGGACCGCACCGATCCACCGGGGGACACGGGGAGCGACGCCTCGCCCCAGGCCACCGTGCCGGCATCGGTCGATCAGTCGTGGACACCCGCGGGCTGGGGACCAGCCGGGAGCGACGATCCTCCGCCGCCGATGCCCGACGGATTCACCCCGGTGCTGGCCTGGGTGCAGTTCCCGACGACCGGGTGGACGGTCGACTTCGTCGACGCCGGTCTGGTCGACGGGACGCTGGTGCTGGCAGCCGAACGCACCGCACCGGGTACGGGTTGCGTGAACGCGCAGGTGCTGACCGGGGTGTCGTACCTGCTCGGCGTCCGGATCGACGACGAGGTCACGTCGTCCACTCCCGTGGAGGTTCGTTTCACCGACCGGACGCTCGACTGCTGAACCCGGCCGCGGCGTCGGCGGCCGTCGTAGCCGAACCGGACACCCCGTCAGTCCGGCGACGTACGGCCGCGGGCAACGCGACGCCACTCCGCCAGGACGTGGTCGCGCACCTCCTCGCCCTCGGGCCGGGCGCACTCCACGTGCACCATGTCCACCGGTCGCCCGGCGAGTCGCTGCAGGCGGAGCACGTCACCACCCGGACTGATGCATGGGAGCCACGCACCGAAGGACCACCCGAGTCGCTCGACGGCCGTGGCCGCCCAGCCCGTCGCCGGGTCGGCGAGCGGCAGGTCGAGGTGCACGACCGCGAGGTCGAAGGTGGACAGGTCGTCGAGCTGGTCCGCCAGATGGTCGACCAGGTCCGCCCCGACCCGTTCCACCCGGATCTCCGACAGACCGATCGCGGCGTTCACGGTGAGCCGAGCGACCGTCCGACCAGTCGCCGGTCGGACCTCGGTCTCGACCTCACGCTCGATTCCGAGCCGGTCACGGACCCGGGCCATGAGGGGTCCGTGAACACCCGGCACGTACAGCACCGACCCGCCCGGATCGGCCACCGGGAGGTAGACGGCCATCAGGCTGTGCCGACCCTCGACGGCGTTCGCCACCGCCTGCATCTGCACGGACTCGGGCTGGGCGCCGATCAGGAAGCCGGTCTCCACCGCACCGAGTGACACCACCTCGCGCTGACTGAAGACGTGGTTGGTCACGCACTCCGCCCACAGGCCGGGGAGTCCGAGCTCACGGGCCCAGTCGAGTCGGGCCCGCCCGAGCCGCTCGGCCAGGTGGTGACCCCGGAAGCGGGGGTCCACGACGAGCTTGCCGCCCTCCGGTACCGGGTCGTCGAGGTGTTCGTACGTCATGGCGATGTGGCCGACGACCTCGTCGCCGGCGACCGCGACGAGTGACCGCATGACCCCTGACTCGACCGCCCGGCGCATCTGTCGGGGTCGGTACATCATCGGGTCGAGGTAGCTGTAGCCGTAGCAGCGGTACACGCACCGGGCGACGCCGAGCGCATCGGCCGGCTCCATCCTCCGGACCACGACCGACGCCGCGACCTCGTCGCTCACCCGCGGCGCCGCCTCGTCGAGGACCGCATCGTCGTGTTCCACCAGGTCGTGCTCGTCGAGGGCGACCGTGCAGACCGCGATGTTCCCGTCGGCCCCCAACGACTCGACGTGGATCCGGTCGGCGAACCCCATGGCGACGAGCCGCCGCGAGTCGGCCCGCCGTGCCTCGCCCGGTCCCAGCGGCAGGCGGCGGTCCCGGACCTCGACGTGGAGCCCGTGGCCGTCGTGGCGGAGCAGGATCCGGATGTCCGCGTCGCCGGCGACCGACTCCCGCGACCGCGCCTCGATCGCGAGTTGGTCCACGAGCGCCTCGAGCCTGGTGGCCCGCTCCGCAAGCACCCCGAGGGCGAGGGCGGCAGCGCGCACCGCGTGCCCACCCGCCGACACCGGCGCGTGCTCACCCAGGACGACGATCAGGTCAGCGGGTGCCCCCGGGTCGGCTGCAGAGTCGGTGGAGCTCACGACGCCATCGTGGCCCACTCGGCCGCTCCCGTCGCTGCACCGCCCCGGACGCGGCCCGGCCGGGGCAGGTGGAGCGATCCGCCCACCCCGGCCGGCCGGAGAATCAGTAGTTGACGGGGCAGCCGACCACGCCGGGCAGCACGAGCGCTGCGATCGGCCGGGCCAGGAAGCTGCCGCCGGTCAGGTCCACCTTGGAGCACCCGCCCTCGGGCCGCATGTAGAAGTCGGCCTCGAGGTAGGTCGGGATGAACAGGATGTTGAAGTAGAAGCCCGCCCGGGTGGCCTGCATGCCGGCCGTCTGCGAGAGCTTCAGGCGGGCGGAGGCCAGCTGGATCGAACCGATCCGGAAGTTGCCCGAGCCGGACAGCGACCAAGTCGGCTCGTTCAGCTTCGAGGTGAACGAACCGTTGAAGTTCACGCCCAGCGGGAAGTTGACCGTGGCGATCCGGCCGGTCCCGCTCAGGGTCACCTGGTCGCTGCTGGCCACGACCGAGCCGCTGAAGTTGGCGATGCCCCACGAGTCGAGGAGCAGCGAACCGTTCACGGTGCCGTTCAGGCTGAGCAGGCCGCCGTTGGGGCCGATCGCCGCCTGGATGTCGGCGCTCACGTTGGCCCGGGAGCCGACCTGCAGCCCACCGGCGAAACGGATGTTCAGCGGGTTGCCGTAGGTGCTGTCGACGTGGAATGTCGCACCGGTCAGCGTGGCGTCACCGAAGGAGACGGACCCGACCACCGCTGCGTCCAGGTCGACCAGCTCGGCCCGGCCGTCGGTGATGACGACGACGCCGTTGAGCTGGCCGGTGAACCCGGCGTTCGTCAACTCGGCCGCCACCTCGAGGGTGGTGGTCGGGCCGTTGATCTCGACGACGGCCGAGCCCGTGGCACGCAGGTTGCCGATCTTGAAGTTGCCCTCGACGACCGCCCGGACCTGACCGCCGACGACGGTGGTGTCCAGCGTGCCGTCGACCGACAGCTCGGTGCCGTCCTCGAGCGTTCCGGAGTACTCACCGGCACCCTGCAGCGTGAGGAACGGCGTGTAGGCGGTGATGCCGTCCCACACGATCGAGCCGTTGAAGCGGACCACGTTCGGGCCCTGCTGGACGTCGATGACACCGACCAGGGTGGCCTTGTTGGTGGCGAGCACCAGCGAGCCGTTGGCCTCGTTGACGACTAGGTCGCCCAGGACGCCGCTGCCCGAGAAGGTGATGGCCGTCTCGTCGGCGTTGCCCACGATCTTCACAGCGCCGGTCAGGTCGATCTTCTTGCCACCGGCCTGCGTCCCCTGCAGCCGGGCGGCGATGTCGGCGTTGATCGACACCAGCGCACCGTTGCGATCGAAGTCGACGTCGACGGTGCCGCCGACCGTGCTGGGACCGACCTTGATGTTGCCGGCCACCGAGGCCTGCACGCCGGTGGACGGCGAGGCCTGGACGTTGAGGCTGGCACCGGTGACCGAGACGTCACCGATCTTCACGGCGCTCGCCTGGGCCGACAGCGCCAACGACGGCACGCCGCCGATCACGCGGAGGGTGCCGTTGAACACGACCGGGCTGGTGGTGATACCCGGGAGGGTGAAGCCGGTCGACGACAGGCTGACCGACCAGTTCTCCAGGCTCTGCAGCGTCCCGATGAAGCCGATCGTGGAGGTCGTGCCCGACAGCTGGACCGCCACGTTGCCCCGGACGACGATGCCGTTGACGCCGATCTCGGCCGACAGCGCCGTCAGGCGGACGTTCTCGAGCACGGGCTCGCCGGAGGAGATCTCCTCGCCGGTGATGGCGGCGACCGTGTCGGTGGACGTCGTGCCCTGCTCCTCGAGGACCTCGGTCCCCTCGGCCAGCACGGCACCGTCCAGGTCGATCCGGGCCGTCGGGTCGGTGCAGGAGTTGCCCATCACCTCGGTCTGATCGGCCAGGGCGACGACCTCGTCCTTGACGAGCACGGCCTGATCCTCGAGGACCGTCGGGTCCTGCGTCGGCTGCTGCGCCTCGACCTTGTCCCAGAACTCGCAGAACTTCGCGGTCGGCGACGGACCGCTCGACGGAGGCGGTGCGCAGGCAGCCAGCACGCCGCCGGTCAGCGCCATGGCCAGCGCAACACCAGCGACTCGTGAGAACCGGGACACTCGCCCAGACTTGGTCGACACGGGGACCCCCTCCGGCCTGCCACCCCTCGGTGGCGATCGAACTTCTGAACCATACTCAATCCACACGGGCATGCAACAACTGTCACAGGCCCGCCGCCGCGAGTCGCGGCGGCGCCTCGGGCTGGGTGGCATCACCTGAACGTCGTTCGTTGACAGGGTGGCCGGGTCGCGGTAACCAATGGGCTCCGCAGATGCGCGGTTGGAGCAGGGGGATGAACATGACGAAGCGGCGACTGATCGTGCCGATGTTGGGTGCGCTGGTGCTCGTGGCCATGGCCTGTGTGCCACCCGCCCCTCCGGGACCGACCACCTCGACCACCACGACGACGGCGGCGCCGCTCGGTCGGCCGACGGCGATCGCCGGGGCGACCCCGACGGTCGGCGACGCCCCGCTGACCGTGACGTTCGACTCGTCCGGTTCGCTCCCGGGCACCGGGACCGGCCTGACCTACAGCTGGGACTTCGGTGACGGCAGCCCTGCCGACACGACCCCCTCGCCGACGCACCTCTACCTGAACCCGGGCACCTTTCAGGCCCGGTTGACCCTGACGAACTCCCTGGGCACCTCGACCTCGGCGCCGGTGACGATCACCGTCAACGTCGACCCGAGTCCCAAGTTCTACGTGCGCTCGGGCGGCGCCTCGGGCCCGACCTGTGGCCCCATCCTGAACCCCTGCGGGACCATCACCGAGGCCCAGACGAACGCTGTCGCCAACGGCATCCAGAACATCCGGGTCGGCGGCGGAAACTTCGCCGGACCGCTGTCGGTCGTCAGCAACATGACGATCTCGGGCGGTTGGAACAACTCGTTCAGCGACTACGGGGTCGGCGTCATCACGACGATCGCCGGCACCGGCACGGCCACCCCGGTCCGCTTCGCCGGGGTCACCAACAGCACGATCAGCGGCATCAACATCCAGGGCGCCACCCGGACCTCGGGCAACGCCGTGGGCGTCGAGGTCAGCGGTGGCTCCTCGAACGTCGCCATCGGTGACAACGACGCTCCCCGCACCACCGTCTCCGGTGGCGTCGGCCCGCAGGCCACCGGTGTCCTGGTGACGGGCGCGTCGCAGGCGAGCATCGTCAACGCCACGGTCAACTCCGGCACGCCCACGGGCGCCGGCAGCAGCGCCTACGGCGTCCGCTCCGTCGGTCAGTCGGTCGCCGGGGTCACCCTCTCCGAGGTGACGGCCCAGCCGGGCGTCGCCGGCACGAGCGCACCGGGAGGACCCGGCCAGAACGGCGGGGGCAGCCGTGGCGAC